>JABLXB010000006.1 GCA_013178305.1 Bacillota bacterium
TTGCCTGCGGCTTCCTCCAGATTCCACCTCACAGTGGACACCCTTGCCGTCCGGCTAACAGTTCCCCCTGTCGGGCCTGTATGGGACTCTCACCCACTAGTGAACGCGCCCTGCCGGGCGCACAACACAAAAACCCGTCCCATTGGGGACGGGTTTCGACCGTGGTGCCACCCCGCTTAGTCCGGGGATCGCAGATGGAGTTCTCCCCGGCCTCGCTCGTTGCAGGTACGGGGGCAATCTGCCCCTTATACCCTCTCCCTTTAACGGTGGATCTCCGGCGCGCCCTACTGGCCCATCCCGGCTTTGGACTGGCGTTCGGACACGCGGCTCCTGGATCCATTCAGTCGCTCCTGCCGGCCCCGGGCTCTCACCGTCCCCGGGTCGCTCAGCCGGTGGTGCTGCGCCTACTAGCTCCAATCATCGCGCGAACCTTCGTGGTATTGGTGGTATGCTATCACGCGTACGGGGCACGCGTCAATAGAGGTTACCGCACTCATGTTTACGGAATGCTTGATATGGTTAACATGGGGCTGCGGGCGCGCTTACTCGATGAGCGTCACCACTTTCTCCAGCGGCCACCTCGACGTCCCCGGGAGGTCCTCCGCCGGTTTCCCCACCGGTATGAGAGCGCAGAGCTCCGCTGGTGGTTCAATGCCGAGAATCTTCTCCAGCTGGTCTCTGGCCACCATCGGCGCGGTCATCCAGCAGGCGCCGTATCCCTTCTCGTGCGCCGCGCAGAGCAGGAGCTGTATGCATCCGCCGATGCTCTGGATGTCCGGCCTTTGCCGCCGCCTGATCCTCTCGTCCTCCGGCATGCCCGCCTCGGCCATCAACTTGTCCATCGACGACTCATATGGATTCGATGCAACCGCGATCACCAGGGGCGCCTCGCCGAAGAAAATCGAGAACCTGTCCGAGTCGGGGCTCCTGCCCGCCGCCCGCTTTATCTGTTTGATCTCCGAATCTACCGCGTCGCGCATCCCGGCGATCATCCCGGGGTTGGAGACGGCGTAGAATCGCCAGTTCTGCTTGTTCCCGGCGTTGGCGGCGCGCACCGCCACGCCGATCACGTCCAGCACGTCCTGCGTGGGCACCGGATCGGGCCGGAATTTCCTCACACTCTTCCTGCCATTCACTACCTCGCGGAATTCCAATCTGGCTCACCCCTGACTTAGAACGTTTCCGCAGGCTGATACTAAGCCCACCATTCGGCCCCGGCGGCGTTTCACCTTCAAGCCCGGGAGCACTACCAGGCCGGCGCGCGAACCCGCACCGGCGTGGGGGGTAGGAGCAGGGCGCAGGGAGGGTGTGAGGTGGGCCGGTGAAGGATAGGGAGCGCTGGCGAAGAACATGGAGTGCAGTCTGGAACATGGAGGTCCGCGGATGTCGAACCGTCTCGAGAAGGTGCAGCTCATAGCGACCGCCGCTTTCGGCCTTGAGGCCGTCGTCGCGCGCGAGCTCTCGTCGCTCGGCTATACCGACCTGGAGACCCTGAACGGCAGGGTGGCGTTCTCCTCTGACCTTTCGGGCATATGCAGGGCGAACCTCTGGTTGCGGTCCGCGGACAGGGTGGTGCTGAAAGTCGGGGAGTTCGAGGCGCGATCGTTCGACGAGCTGTTCGAGAAGACCAGGGTATTGAACTGGGCTGACTGGATACCGGAAGACGGCAGGTTCCCCGTTGAAGGAAGGTCGGTACGGTCGACGCTCCACAGCGTTCCGGACTGCCAGGCGATAGTCAAAAAGGCGATAGTCGAGAGTATGAAGCGCCGGTACAGGCGGTCGTGGTTCGATGAGACGGGGCCGGTGTATGCGGTGGAGGTCGCCCTGCTCAAGGACGTGGCGACGCTCACAATAGACACGAGCGGCGCTGGCCTGCACAAGCGCGGGTACCGAGAGGTTGCGGGGGGAGCGCCGCTAAAGGAGACACTGGCGGCGGCGCTGGTGCTCCTCAGCGGGTGGCGGCCTGGCAGGTTCCTGCTCGACCCCATGTGCGGGTCGGGGACGATACCCATCGAGGCCGCCCTGATCGGGCTCAACCGCGCTCCGGGGCTCCGCAGGGCGTTCGCGGCCGAGTCTTGGAGGACGTTGCCCAGGAATCTATGGATCGAGGCGAGGTCCGAAGCGCGCGACCTCGAGCGGCGGGATGGGCGCCTGGAGGTCTACGGTTCTGATGCGGATCCGGGGATTGTCGGCCTCGCGAGGGAAAACGCGGGGCTGGCCGGGCTTGGAAGCGTCATCCGCTTTACGAACGCCAGGGTGGAGGACCTGAAGGTGGCCGCCGAGTACGGCTGCGTGATATGCAACCCACCGTACGGCGAGCGCCTGGGCGAGCTGCGCGAAGCCGAGAGCCTTTACAGGTCGATGGGCAGGGTGTTCTCGTCCATTCCCACGTGGTCCCTTTACATCCTTTCACCCCATCCCCGGTTCGAGCGTATTTTCGGACGCCTTGCGGACAAGAAGCGCAAGCTTTACAACGGACGGATTGAATGCCACTACTACCAGTTCTTCGGACCGCGTCCTCCCAGGACGGCTTCAGGCTCCGCGGGGCCTTCGGAGTAACAAAACCACGCTCCGGCTTGGTGCGTTCTGCCGCTTGCCCGGCCGTTATCGCGGAACACCCCGTGTACCGCGATAACGGCCGGGCGTTGACCTTACCAGAGGGAAGACTACATCTCGACGATCATCGATATACCCATTCCACCGCCGATGCACAGCGTGGCGAGCCCTCGCTTCGCGCTTCGCTTCTTCATCTCGTAGAGGAGAGTGATAAGTATTCTCGCGCCGCTTGCCCCGACTGGATGGCCGAGCGCTATGGCGCCGCCGTTGACGTTGACCCTCGACATGTCCCATTTCAGCTCTCTGGCCACGGCCAGCGACTGCGCCGCGAATGCCTCGTTCGCCTCGATGAGGTCCATGTCGTCGAGCTTCAGGCCGGTCTTGTCAAGCAGTCTCCGGGTGGAGTATGCAGGGCCTATCCCCATGATGGAGGGGTCGACGCCCGCCGTGGCCCAACCGGCTATGGTCGCCAGCGGCTGAACCCCCATCCTGGAGGCCTTCTCCTCCGACATGACCACGACAGCCGCCGCGCCGTCATTGATCCCCGACGCGTTACCTGCCGTGACGGTGCCGTCCTTCTTGAATGCTGGCTTGAAGGCCGCAAGTTGCTCCCTGGTCGTGTTGGGCTTCGGATGCTCGTCCTTGTCCACCACGATCGTGCCCTTCCTGGACTGAATCGTGACCGGGGCGATCTCGTCCACGAACTTGCCGGCGGCCATCGCTGCGGCGCACTTCTGCTGGCTGGACAGGGCGAACTCATCCTGTTCCTCGCGGCTGATGCCGTATTTGACTGCGAGGTTCTCGGCCGTGATACCCATGTGGTAGTCGTTGAATACGTCCGTGAGGCCATCCTTGATCATGGTGTCGACGATCTGGCCGTGCCCCATCCTGTAGCCGTAACGCGCGTTAGGCAGGAGATACGGGGCCAGGCTCATGTTCTCCATTCCGCCTGCGACGATAACGTCAGCCTCTCCGTCCTGGATGGACTGCGCTGCCAGCGCGACCGACTTTAGCCCCGAGCCGCACAGCTTGTTGACGGTCATCGCCGGGACGTGCACCGGGATCCCGGATTTGACGCCCACCTGGCGGGCCGGACCCTGGCCGAGCCCTGCCTGGAGGATCTGACCCATGATGATCTCCTGGACGTCTTCAGGGGCCGCCTTCGCCCGCGCCATGGCTTCCTTCACTGCCACAACGCCCAGGTCGATCGGGGAAACCGTTGACAGGGCACCGCCGAATGTGCCTATCGGCGTTCTAGCCGCGCCTGTTATTACGGCACGCCTCAAAAGAAACCACCCCTTTCCGTCTGGTCCTTCGTCGCGGCCCGCCCGGCGCCCCCGGAGAGGCTACCGGGCCGAGCCACTTAGAGTTGCGGTTACCGCGCGTCACACGAGGCCGATCGAGCCCAGGATAATGGCAAGGACACCTGCCAGTACCGGGATCAGGAGACTTGTCATGAAGACGTCGATATAGGAATCCTTGTGCGTCATACCGGTGACCGCAAGCAGGGTCAGCACCGCGCCGTTGTGAGGCAGGGTGTCGAGCCCGCCGGACGAGATGCTGGTGATCCTGTGGAGAAGGTTCGGGTTGGCCCCGGTAGCCAGGAGCTGCTTGGACAGGGCCTCCAGCGCTATGCTCATGCCGCCCGAGGCGGACCCGGTGGCGCCAGCCAGCACGTTCACGGCGATGAACGCGTATATGAGGCCATTGCCCAGGGAGACGCCGCTCAGCACCTTGACCAGGTCTGCGAAGCCCGGCACGGCGCGGACGACGGTGCCGAAACCGACGGCGCAGGAGGTGTTCATGATCGCGAGCAGCGACCCTGTCGCGCCCTGGTTCAGTGAGGCGAGCGGGTTCGCCATACGCTTGAAGAACAGGACCAGGGCCAGGAGCACGCCGGCGGCCAGTGATACGATGATATCCATCTTGAAGACGTTAAGGAGCACGACGACCGAGACAAGGGGAAGGATGGACAGCGCCGCATTGGGCAGTTGGGAGGGATCCGTCGGCGCCTTGGATTCCTTCTCCGGCGGGGTGTAGCCCTCGTCCTTGGTTCTCGCCTCGGACGCGCGCCTGTACATCCACCAGAGGCCGCCTCCTGCGATGAACGCGGCGCAGATGAGGCCAACTATAGGAGCGGCCGTCGGAGTTGTTCCGAAGTACTTCGTCGGGATTATGTTCTGGATCTGCGGCGTGCCCGGGATGGCCGTCATCGTGAAAGTGAATGCGCCGAACGCGATGGTGCCCGGGATCAGCCTCCGCGGGAGGTTCGCCTCCCGGAAGAGGGCGAGCGCAAGCGGGTACGTGGTGAAAACGACCACGAACAGGCTGATACCGCCGTAAGTCAAGACGGCCGTCGCGGCTGCCACCGCGAGTATCGCGCGCTCCTTCCCTATGGTCTTAACGATCCAGTGCGCGACGGCGGCGGCCGCGCCGGTGTCATCCATGATCTTGCCGAACAGCGCGCCCAGCAAGAAGGTAGGGAACCAGCTCTTGAAGTAGTTCGCGGCGCCAGTCATGTAACTGTCGGTGTACACCTTGAGGATGTCAACCCTGCCCGTGGCTGCAACCAGGGCGGACAGGACGGGGCTGGCGACGATTATGCTCGCCCCCTTCATGCAAGTGAACATCAATAGTCCGAGTCCGACGATGATACCCCAGAGCATTTTCTAGCCTCCCTTGTGTTGTATTCGTTGGATCGGAACACACCCCTACCCGTGAGGGCAGGGGCCTGCGTCACAACACGATGCCCCCATCCACGGAGAGCACCGCGCCGTTCACGAAGTCCGACTCGTCAGACGCAAGGAACAGCGCGCAGTTGGCGACGTCTTTCGGTTGCCCGAGGCGGCCGAGAGGCGTCTTTTCCGCCATCACGTCGAGTACTTTCTGAGGCATCTTGAGGACCATTTCGGTCAGGATGAAACCTGGAGCAATCGCGTTCGTGGTGATCCCCTTGCGGCCGAGCTCCTTCGCCCACGTCCGGGTCATGCCGATCACACCGGACTTCGTGGCCGCGTAGTTGGTCTGCCCGAAGTTGCCATAGAGACCGACGACCGACGAGATGTTGATGATCTTGCCCTTGCCCTGCGCGACCATGGCCGGTGCAACGGCCTGCGTGCAGTTGAACACCCCCTTGAGGTTAACGTTGATGACCCTGTCCCACTGGTCCTCGCCCATCTTCACGAGGAGGGCGTCCGCGGTTATGCCGGCGTTGTTGACCAGCACGTCGATCCGGCCGTACTCTGCCAGCACGACGTCAACCATGGCCTTGATCGAGGCGCGGTCGGTCACGTCAACCTTGTGGAACACGGCCTCTTTCCCGGCCGATCGCAGTTCGTTAGCCACGCCGGCGCCGCTCGCCTCGTCGACCTCGCAGACGACAACCCTGGCGCCCTCGGCGACGAACGTCGCGGCTATTTCCTTTCCGATGCCCCTGCCCGCGCCCGTGATGACGCAGACCTTATCCTTGAGTCTCACCCCGTTACCCCCTTACCCGATCTTCCTGAAATGATCCGCAAGGCCCACGAGCCCTTCCCCGAACAGGCTGGCCGGCATGACTTTGAGATCCGATGCTATCCTGGGCCGGAACTCCATCTGGTTCAAGACGTCACGCTCGAGGTCGACGCCGGGCGCGATCTCCGTAAGGTAGAACCCATCGGGCTTGAGGCTGAACACGGCCCGCTCCGTCACGTACACGACGGCCTGGCCTTTCTCGCGCGCGTAGTCACCGCTGAACGTGATGTGCTCAACCTGCTTGATGAACTTCTTGAATTTACCCTCGCGCGCGATGTTGATCTTGCCGTCCTTGACCTCGAGGACCAGGTCTCCGGCCGTCAGGGTACCGCAGTAGACCACCTTCTTGGCGGTCTGGGAGATGTTTATGAACCCGCCCGCCCCGGCGATCCTCGGCCCGAACTTGCTCACGTTGACGCTGCCGCTCTCGTCCGCCTGGGCTAGCCCGAGACACGAGATATCCAGGCCGCCGCCGTCGTAGAAGTCGAACTGGCTAGGCTGGTCTACCACGCACTCCGGGTTGATCGCCGCTCCGAAACTGAGTCCACCGACCGGGATGCCGCCGATGGGGCCGGACTCGACCGTAAGCAGGAACAGGTGGCTGATTCCTTCCTCGGCGCACACCGACGCCACGCCCTCAGGCATGCCGATGCCCAGGTTCATTATGGCTCCCGGCTTCAACTCGAGGGCGGCGCGCCGCGCGATTACCTTCCTTTCATCGAGCGGCAGCGGCGGAATCCGGCTCACGGGAATCTTGCACTCGCCGGTATAGGCGGGGTTGTACAGCTCGCCGAACGTCTGCATGTGGTTCTCGGGCCTGGCGACGACCACCGCGTCCACGAGGCAGCCGGGGATCCTGACTGCCTTGGGATTGAGGGTTCCCGCCTGCGCCACGCGTTCCACCTGCACAATCACCTTGCCGCCGCTGTTTCTCGCTGCCTGGGCAATCGCGAGGAACTCAAGGTGGAGGGCTTCTTTTTCCAGAGTGACGTTGCCATTTTCGTCCGCAGTCGTCCCGCGGATAAGGCCGATCGTGATCGGGAACGACTTGTACCAGAGCCACTCCCGCCCCCCGATCGTGATGACCTCGACCAGGTCTTCCTTCGTCACGCTGTTGAGCTTCCCGCCCGTCACCCTGGGGTCCGCGAACGTCTTGAGGCCGACGTGTGTGATAGTGCCGGGCTTGCCCGCAGCAATGTCCCTGAAGAGATGGGTCACGACACCTTGCGGGAAGTTGTAGGCCTCGATCTTGTTCTCAACGGCCATCTTCCCGAGTTTCGGAGCCAGGTTCCAGTGGCCGCCCACCACACGCTTGACCATACCGTCGTGGGCAAAATGGTTCATGCCCTTGTCTTTGCCGTCTCCCTGGCCCGCCGCGTATACGAGGGTCAGGTTCCTGGGCGAACCGGTCTCGAGGAACCGCTTTTCGAGGCCCAATGTGAGTTCCTCGGGATGTCCAATGCCCACAAACCCTGAGGTGGCGATCGTATCGCCATCCTTGATCAGCGACAGGGCTTGTTCAACCGAGACGATCTTCGACATCGTATCCCCCCTCCTGGAATCCGGGATTTTGGGTCGCGCGCACCCGGGGATACTGTAGAGCAAATGGCGTGCCATCCCGCACAGCGCTGGTGACAAGGTTTTCGGCGGGCGGTGTGTCCTAAATCAGGGACATTCGCGGGCAACCCGGGAGGCCGGGGACTGCAGAATTGCGCGGCTAAACGACCTGTCGAGGCGCGTTGGGGTGAGGAGGTGGGGGAAGGTGTCCATTATGCTGGACATGTACCGCATGTGGGACACCGCGATCTGCAAAGCGGTGAGGCAACCTGGGATGGTCACGCAGGATTCAGGCGGTGTGTCCTGGCGGAGGAGGTTTAATGAGGTCGTGTGCCCGCATCTTCCTGTAGAATGCGGACCTGGCGAGGCCCAACATCGCCGCAGCCTGCTTGCGGTTTCCGCCGGTCGCGTGGAGGGCATCCAGGATCGCGTCCTTTTCGGTGTCGCTCACGATTTTCTTGAGGCCCGTGCCCCGGGAACCGGCAGTTGTGGCGGTGCACCTCCGTATGTTGAACGGCAGGTCGCCGGCGCGGATCTCATCACCCTCGACCACGTTCATGAGCTTCTCGAGGACGTTGCATAGCTCTCGGACGTTGCCCGGCCACTCGTACCGCCTGAATACCTCGATGACGGCGGGGGATACCTTCTTGGGTGTGACGCCGGCCTCGTTTGCGATCTTCCCCGCGAGGTAGCTCACGAGAAGCGGGATATCCTCCCGCCGGCGCCGGAGCGGCGGCATATTGATGACGACCACTGCCAACCTGTAGTACAGGTCCTGGCGGAACTTCCCCCGGGTTACTAGATCGGGAAGGTCCTTGTTGGTGGCGCATACGATGCGGGCGTCGGTCCGGATGCTCTGTATGCCTCCGACGCGCTCGAACTCCTTCTCCTGGATCACCCGCAGTAGTTTTGCCTGCATTTCAATGGGCATGTCGCCTACTCGTCGAGGAATATCGTTCCTCCCGCGGCCAACTCGAACCGTCCAGGCTTTCCGCCCCTGCTCGCTCCAGTGAAGGCCCCCGTCTCGTATCCGAACAGCTCCGATTCGAGCAGGTCCCTCGGGATCGCTGCGCAGTTCACCCTGATGAACGGGCCTTGCGCCCTCGGGCTGAGGGCATGGATGGCGTGCGCGGCAAGTTCCTTACCGGTGCCGGTCTCGCCGGTGAGCAAGACATTGCTCGACTGGCGCGCCGCCTTCTGTATGAGTTCCTTGACCTCCCTGCCGGTTGGCGAGGAACCGACGATGTCGTCCATCGTGTGGCGTGGGCTGCGGATGCCGGGGAGTTCCCTCTCGTAGTACGCTACCTTACCCTCGAGGATGCGGAGGCGCTGTGCTAGCTGCCGGAGCTCGCCGACATCTTTGAACATCGACTTGCCGACGGCGCCTATCACCCGGCCGTCCTTCTTTATCGGGACCCGCATACATATCATTTCCTGCCCCTTGATCTTCTGCGCGTGACCGATCTCGGCGACTCCGGTCTGCGCGACAATGTGCATGCGCGTGTTCTCGATGATTTTGGTCACGTGGGTGCCTGTCGCCTGCTCCTTCGTGACCCCGAGGAACTCGCAGTACGCGTCGTTGATCATGGTGATTATGCCGTCGCGGTCCACGACGACGATCCAATCCCACGCGTTGTCCACGATGGTCTCGAGGGTCTCGAGAGAGGCCTTGACCGAGGCGAGTTCATCCGCCAGGGGCCGGAGGTCATTGATGTCCTGGAAAACAGCGACCGCCCCGTCAATGCGACCGTGCTTGAATACGGGGGCCCGGTTGACCATCACCGTGTTGTCGCCCAGATTCATCGTCTGGGCAACCTCGGCGTGGCCGTGCTCCAGCACCCGAAGCAGGCCGTTGTTGGGGATGACCTGCGCGATCGGTTTGCCGAGGGCGTCTTCGGCCCGCACACCGGTCAGGGTTTCGGCTGCGCGGTTGAACGCCGAAATCGTCCCGTTGCGGTCTATCACGACGATGCCGTTTATGAAGGAGTCGTATATTGCCTGCAGGACTTCTTTTGGAGGACTGCCGGAACCCGGTCGCCCGGCCATGCCAATCCCCCCGGTGTTTCTATTTCATCAGGCTATCCCATCTCCTTGCAAGAAGAATACCAACGAAAAGGCGCCCCGCGATGGGGCGCCGGGTCGGCGGCCAGATGCCGCAGTGTCAGGACCGGGTTACCGCTGTGTGCCCGAGGCGGAAAAGGTCGAGCGAGTACTGCGATTCGCGGTAAATGTGGTCGGCCAGCAAGGGCCAAAAATTGGTGTGGCCCATCGGGACGTCGCCCGCTATGACGGCCTCCACAACTGACTTCAGGAAACAGACCCATTTCGACGACAGATTGATGGCGCGCTTGATCGGGCGGTGGGGATCCCTCCGGCCGCACTCGGCGGCGCGCGCCGCCCGCACGAGTTCGTACATCGGCGGAGCGAAGCGCGTGAGATCCCTCCGCAGTCGCTCCTGGGCTACGGGGATCGTCTCGGAAGCAAGGACCTCCGCGTGCTCGGCGTGGATCCTCGCCCAGAACTGGATTGCCTCCAGGGTTGCAGCGGTGACGGCCTCCGGCGGCAGGAACGCGAGCGCCGCCCTCGGCAGGGTGAACGCAGAATCCCTGCCGTCGCACAACCCGAGCGTACCGCGGGTGACCGGGGGCATGCACAGGTTGTGGCCGAGCAGCCCAATGTACCAGTCAGCCTCACGCCTTATGTGATCTATGAGTTGCGGCGGAACGATACCCCCCAGTGCACGCCCTTCCTTGATTGCCTCGTAGATGGCGACCTTGAAGTTGCGCAGCCCCACTACGGGCGGCAGCGTCTCCTGGATCAGCATGAGTATTGCCGCAGGGTGGGCCATCGGCGGGAAAAAGCAGGTTTCGGCGACGAGCGGGTTCAGCACGCCCGCGAAGCACTCCGCCTGCTCCACCACGGTCGCCTGAGTCGGGTCTACACCGCTGCGTATGAGGAGCGCGTGGTCCCTCATTATGCCGGTGAAGAACGGCATGTCTTGCAGCGTGGCCTGCGGGAGTACGTTGGCCAAACCGGCGACGGGAAAGTGCCCCGGGCTCACGCCGTTTTTACAGGCAAGATCAGGCAAGGCGCGATACCTCCCTTCAAAGGTGTTTCCATGACATTATATTCGTTACATAAGGTATTGCGCCGGGTTCTTACCGCCACGGCCTCGCCTCGTCGGCGTACTTGAGTATCCGCTCGAGCGTGCGCTCGCGGAGTGCAGATATGCCCTGGAAGTCCATCGCGGGCGTGTAGTAGCCCTCCATCCGGTCGTGGACCTCCTTGGCAAGCTGTATGAACGACACCGCGCGACCGAACAGGTCGGCGAAGAGTCGTGAGTCCTCGACTGTCAGGGCGGCGTGTTTCTTCACCACTTCGGGTGAGAGGAACTCGTTCATGTCGATTATCGTGTCGTGGGGGGATGGGAGGTACGTGTGAGGCTCGATCGACTTGACGAGCGCCACACCCAGGCCCTCGATCATCACGTGCTCGATCTTCTCGGGGTTCAGCGGGCAGTGGTAGAGCTCGACGTCGTAACCCCGCTCCAGGGCGGCCTGCGCGACCTTGCCCATGACGACGGACTTGCCGGTGCCCGGGTCTCCCCTGATGACGTAGACCTTGCGGCAGCGGCCGACTATGGTATCGAGGTAGTTCATGAGGCCGTTGGGGGTTATCGCACTGGCGAAGAGGTGCCTGTCTCGGCCGACCTTGTGCGAAACCCTCTGAAGGCCGAATATCTCCCATATGAGGTCGTCGGCCAGTTTGTTGGCCTTGCCGAAGTCCAGGCCCTCGAGGTTGGCGGCCTCCCAGTCGTCGTAGACCGCCTTCGCTGCGCGGAGGAAGCGGTAGGCCCGTTCGAAGCAGCGGCCGACCTCCCTGTTGCAGGCGATAATCTCGTCACGGTGTTTCCGGAGCTCGTCCTCGTTCCAGTAGTCGCCCAGGTGTATTATCTCATCGACCGCCCCCGGGTTCTTCGGGTCGACCACGTGGATGGTTGTTACAGACGTCGAACCGCACCCACCGCCGGAGGGGCGACGCGTGAAGAGGCGCGGTGAACTGGGGGCCAACACGTGGCATGTTCCGTTTTGGGAATCTCCACGGGATGGCATGCCACCATCCACATAATGTGAACCCGTTCCTAGCAGTCCAGTTGTCATTCGTTACGTGTGGCACATAGGGTTTGCTGCTGCCAGGAAGGAAGGCAAGGTGTACAGTGTAGAATGGTAAAAAACTGAATCCAGAAATTCGAAATGCTGAGGGGTAATCGCCATGAGCGAGAAGCAACGGGTCATTCAAGAGTATGTACCCGGCAAACAGGTCACCCTCCTTCACCTGATAGCGCACCCTAACGCATCCCTTTCCTCGAAAATCGGCTTGAACGACCATGAAGCGATAGGAATCGTAACCATAACTCCCGGGGAGGGGGCGATCATTGCCGCGGATGTAGCGACCAAGGCGGCGGTGGTCCGTATAGGCTTCGTCGACAGGTTCACGGGTTCTCTCGTGATAAGCGGGGATGTATCCGCGGTCGAGGCCGCCCTAAACCAGGTTGGCAGCGTACTGTCCAGGGTCCTCGGCTTTACGTCTGCGATGGTGACCAGGTCGTGAAGGGGGGATGAGCGCGTGGGAATAATCCGCGAACTGTGCGTGGAGCACACGAACCTTAACGATGAGGACATAGCCATCATTGAGCAGATGGCCGCGAACCTCCAGAGCATGGCGGACATCACCCAGGCCGACTTCTTTATTGACTGCGCTACCAGAGATCCGGATGTCGCGGTGGTAATCGCCGAGGCTAAGCCTCATACAGCGCCTTCTCTATACAGGACCTCTGTTGTGGGCCAGCTTGCGTTGAAGCAGAATGAACCGGCGGTGATCAGGACCCAGCAAACAGGCCAGCTTACGCTGGGCATGAGGGGCACCTCACAGGAAGGTATCCCGATTAAGCAGAGCGTTGTTCCTATCCTGAATCCGCCGGGCCAGACAATAGGGACCCTCATAATGGAGCAAGACATCACCGAGCAGGTGAGGACTGAGGCGCAGGTCGAACTGCTCGTGGAAACTGCGGAGCAACTGACGGAAACACTTCTTCAGGTGGCGATGCAGGACAGGGCCCTCCCCGACATCCTCATGGACGCTCTGGTAGTCGCAAACCACGAAGGTGTCGTGACATATGCAAACCCGATTGCTGTCAGTATCTACAAGAAATTGGGTATTCACAATGACGTGATCGGCCGCAAGCTCACTGACCTGAGCCTGGATTCGTCCATTGCGAAGGCGTTGCTCGAGGACGGCACCTTTGTGACACGGGAAATCAACGTTGGTAACCTCGTCCTGTTGATCAAGGCCCTGCCGTTGCTCAGGGCCGCGAAAGTCGTGGGCTACATCATGCTGATCCGGGACATCTCCGAAATCAGGAGCAAAGAAAAGGAACTCATGGTCAAGTCCGCGGTCATACAAGAGATTCACCACAGGGTCAAGAACAATCTTCAGACGATAGCCAGCCTCCTCAGGCTTCAGCAGAGGCGAGTCGATTCACCTTCGGTAAAGAAAGCCTTTGCAGACTCGATCAACCGCATCATGAGCACCGCTATAGTGCACGAAGTGCTTTCCAGGGAAGGCCTCGAGATGATAAACGTCAAGGAAGTCGCCCAGGAAATCGCCCAGATGCTCAAGAGCACCATGATAGAGCCGGACAGGAACATCGTCACGAACATATCGGGCGACGAGATCGTGTTGACCAGCAAGCAGGCAACCTCCGTCGGGCTAATCATCAACGAGCTCGTGCACAACGCGATAGACCATGCATTTGGGGAGCGCAAAGAGGGCTCGATAAACATTGTCTTCAGGGATAGCGCTTCGATAGTGTCCATCGAAGTTCATGACGATGGTTGGGGCTTCCCCGAACACTTCTCGATAAGGAAGTCGCGTGGCCTCGGGCTGAGTATCGTGCATGCGCTGGTCGAAGAAGACCTCAAGGGCATGATCAGGTTCTCCAATGTAAGCGGCGCTCACATACACATTACCTTTCCGAAAACGGTGGAGTCTCAGGAGGTGTTTGGCGATGGCGCAAATCAGGGTGGTCGTCGCTGATGACGAACCCATCATCCGCATGGACCTGCGGGAGCTCCTCGAGGAAGAGGGGTGCCTGGTGGTCGGCGAGGCAGGGGATGGCGTAACCCTCGTCAACCTGGTCAGGTGTCTGAAGCCCGACCTCGCTCTCGTTGACGTCAAGATGCCCGAGATGGATGGGCTTGAGGCATCCAGAGTCCTGGCCCAGGAGACACAGTGCGCGGTGCTACTACTGACTGCTTACAGCCAGAAGGATGTGGTGGAGAAGGCTGCGGATATTGGCGTGCACGGTTATCTGGTCAAGCCCATCAAGGACAGCGATGTGATGCCGGCTATCCGCGTTGCGCTGGCACGATTCAGCGAGCTCTGCGGGCTGAGGGAAAGGACCCAGGAGCTTTCCCTCAGGTTGGAGGCACGAAAGAGCCTTGACAGGGCAAAGGGCATCATCATGGAAAAATACGGGATATCAGAGGACGAAGCCCACCGGAGGATGCTGCGGGCCAGCATGGATTCCAGGAAGCCGGTCAGGGATATCGCGGAAGCCGTAATCCTCAGTAAACTCATTGACCAGTGAGATCCCCCACAAGCAGGTTTTCCCCTCGCCCCGACGATCTGGCGGGACCCAGAAGGGATTTCGAAGTATCGCGTAGAATAGGCGAATCGGACAATTGAGGCAACGGGACCGTCGGCGATGACGGTTCGACTGGGGCAACGGAAGCCCCGGGTCGTGCAGCGATGATGCTGCATGGCTCGGGTTTTGTTTTTCTTTCAGAAGATCGCTGGAGGTGGTGTTGGGTGGAGGCGCTGGGTATGGTGGAAACGCGGGGGCTCGTGGGCGCCATTGAAGCGGCTGATGCCATGGTCAAGGCCGCCAACGTCAGCCTGCTCGGCAAGGTCCGCGTTGGTGGCGGGCTGGTCACCGTTATGGTCAGGGGCGACGTCGGCGCGGTGAAGGCAGCGACAGACGCCGGAGCGGCGGCCGCGCAGAGGATCGGTGAGATCGTATCCGTACACGTGATTCCGCGACCGCACGAAGAAGTGGAGAATGTCTTGCCCAGGACTCACGCCAGGTAATCCGGGAGAGGATCCGATTTGTCACAGCACGTCACCGAAACAGTACTGAGCATGGGGCTTGACGTGGGAACCACCACGACGATACTCGTTCTGACCAGGCTGGGGCTGAAAGACCTTGGCTCGATCACATCGACGCCGCGCGTGGAGATCGTCTCCAAGGAAGTCATCTACGTTGGCGACGTACACCCAACCCCGTTCTGCGGAGAAGAGGCCATCGATGAGGAAGCGCTTACCAGGCTGATACTCCGCGAGTACGAGAAGGCGGGGGTCTTACCGGGTGACGTGCAGAGCGGGGCTATCATTATCACCGGCCAGGCGGCTCTGAAGTCCAACGCTCAGGTTCTTCTTCACAGGCTGGCTGCCAATGCCGGCAGGTTCGTGGTGGCGACAGCGGGGCCGCAGCTGGAAGCGCTGATTGCCGGACGCGGTTCCGGGGCGGCGGCCAGGTCCCGCAAGTACGGGCACGCGGTGGCGAACCTGGACATCGGCGGAGGAACCACCAATATCGCGCTGTTCTCCGGGGGCGAGCCTGAGGACGCGATCGCTCTCAATGTGGGAGGTAGGCTGATACGCGTCGATCCCTCCACGAGGATGATCGAGCACATATCGGCTCCCGGCCTCGCCGTTCTCAATTCCACCGGATTGGACTTCCGGACCGGGCAGACAGTCCACATGGACCGGCTCCGGCGGCTTGCCGGTCGACTCGCGCAGGTGCTCGAAGAGGTAATGAGCGGTGTACTCTCGGGCCTTGCTTCCTCTCTGATGATCGGTGAGGCGAGAGGCCTCAGAGCGGCTCCCGATGAGATCTGCTTTTCGGGCGGCGTCGGCAATCTTCTGTATTCGGGTGGCCAGGTTTCCACGATCGACGAAGCCGTTAGGTTCGGCGATTTCGGCCCGCTCCTGGCCGAGGAGATCCGCAGGACGGGACTGTTTGGGAGTCCGCGGGTGTTCAGGCCCGACCAGACGATCTACGCCACTGTGATCGGCGCCGGGGCTCACATGACCGAGCTCAGCGGCAGCACCATTTTCCTGAGTGAGCCGGGCGTTCTTCCTCTCAGGAATGTTCCTGTCGCCAAACCTCTCGCGGGTAGCCTCCCCGCTGACGTCGAGGATACGAAGCGGGCCATCGAGCGGGCACTTTATGTAATCGGTAAGGCGGGCAACGCCGAGCCTGTCGCTGTGGCTCTCGATGTCGCGCGCCCGGGCTTCGAAGAGGTACAGCGGCTTGCGCGTGCCATAGCCGGCGTGTTCGCAGGCGCGAGAAACGCCCCCATAGTTGTGGTGAGCGGCGGCGATTACGGGAAAGTGCTCGGGCAATCGTTGCAGGCCATCCTGAATCATGACCGCGCAATCGTGTGTGTCGACCAGGTTCGAGTCGAAAGCGGAGACTACATCGATATTGGGGAGCCACTCTACGGTGGGACTGTTGTGCCGGTCGTGGTCAAGACCCTGGTTTTCTCGGATGAGTGAAATCGGCGAGGGGAGGACGTAATGCTGTGAACCTCAAGACTACGCTTCGCGGTGTGGTTTACAAGTTCAAGGACATAAAGGAAGTCCTTGCTAAGGCGAATGAGGAGAAGTCGGGCGACAGGCTGGCGGGCGTTGCGGCGCAGACCGACGCCGAACGCGTCGCCGCCAAACACGTGCTGGCCAACCTGACCCTGGAAGACCTCAGGAACAATCCTGTCGTTCCGTACGAAGAGGACGAGGTAACGAGGGTTATCCAGGACGCGGTGAACGAGCCGGCCTACACCGGGATCAAGGGTTGGACCGTCGCGGAACTGAGGGAGTTCATGCTGTGCGACAGGACCAGGGGCGACGACATCGACCGCATCAGCCGTGGTCTCACGAGCGAGATGATCGCCGGAGTCGCAAAAGTCATGTCGAACATGGACCTCATCGTCGGGGCAGCCAGGATCCGCAGGGTCGGCCGGTGCAACAACACGATCGGGTTGCCCGGCACGCTGGCCGCGAGGCTCCAGCCCAACCATCCCACGGACAGCGTCGAGGGCATCATGGCCGAGCTCATGGAGGGACTCACCTACGGCGTTGGAGACGCGGTCATCGGGGTCAACCCCGTCATTGACGACGTCGACAACCTGACCCGGCTGCTCAACGCGCTGTACGAGTTCATCGTCAAGTGGGAGATCCCCACCCAGCATTCGGTACTGGGACACGTGACGACCCAGATGAAGTGCATCCGGGCCGGTGCCCCCGTCGGATGCGTCTTCCAGAGCATTGCGGGGACGCAGAAGGGCAACGAGGCATTCGGCATTAACGTGGCGATGCTGGACGAGGCGCACGAACTCGTCAGGAAGCACGGCGTGGCCAGGGGGCCGAACCTCATGTACTTCGAGACCGGCCAGGGCTCGGAGCTCTCCGCGAACGCCCATCATGGAGCCGACCAGATGACCCTGGAGGCGCGGAAACACGGGCTTGCCAAACGATATAACCCCCTCCTCCTGAATACCGTCGTCGGATTCATCGGCCCCGAGTACCTGTACGACGCCAAGCAGATCACGAGGGCCGGCCTCGAGGACCACTTCATGGGCAAACTTACCGGCATTCCCATGGGCTGCGACTCGTGCTACACCAACCATGCCAAGGCCGATCAGAACGACGTGGAGGACCTGGCCGTTCTCCTCACGGCGGCGGGATGCAACTACTTCATGGGCGTGCCGATGGGGGACGACCCGATGCTCATGTACCAGTGCACGAGCTACCACGACACCCCATCGCTCCGCCAGGCGCTCGGGTTGCGGCCCGCGCCGGAGTTCGAGAAGTGGCTCGAGAAGATGGGGCTGATGGAGAACGGCGTCCTCACCCATAAGGCCGGAGACCCCACTATCTTCCTGAAGTGAAGCGCTCACAAGGAGGTTCGGTGCGATGGTAACGGAAGCCGAGATCCGAAAGATAGTTGAAGAAGTGGTAAACAGGCTGGGGGTGGGGACCGTCCCCGCGCCGGAGCCCCCCGGAGCGGGCGCCCCGGGTGGGGAGGATGGTGGATTGCCCGATCTGGCCGCCTATGACCTGAAGGGAAAGGTGTTCATGCGGGAACCACTGCACCTGGACGGTTTGATCCAGCTGAAGAAGACGACTCCCGCCAGGATCGGGGTGGACAGGGCAGGCCCCCGGCCGCTTACCGAGGTGTGGTTGAGGTTCAGAGCCGATCACGCCGCGGCGAAGGACGCAGTCTGGGGCGAGGTCGATGAGGGCCTGATGGAAGAAATGGACCTGTTCTGCGTCAAGAGCGCCGCCACGAACAAGGACGAGTACCTCACCCGGCCGGATCTGGGCCGGATACTGTCCGAGGAAGCGATCTCCACCATCAAGTCCCGTTGCAAGGCCAAACCACAGGTCCAGGTAGTGGCTGTGGACGGTCTGAGCTCGAAGGCCATAGAGGCCAACATCGGGGATTTCCTCCCTGCGTTGCTCCAGGGACTCAAATCGAACGGCCTCGAATGCGGCACTCCGTTTTTCGTCAGGTACGGTCGCGTCGCGATCATGGACCATATCGGGGAAGTCCTCGAGCCCGAAGTAGTCGTGGAGATGGTTGGCGAGCGCCCGGGCCTTGTCACCGCGGAAAGCATGAGCTGCTACATGTGTTACCGGCCCCGCAAGTCTACTGTCGAGTCCGAACGCATGTTGATTTCAAACATCTACAGGGGGGGGTTGCCTCCGGCTGAGGCTGGCGCCCACGCTGCCAGCATCGCCAGGAAGATATTCGACGCGAGGGCGAGCGGGCTCAACCTGCAGGCATAAGACGGCGGCGCCAGGCGGCTGACACAGAGTCGACAAGGAGGGAGTCAAGAGTGTACGGCTTCAAGCCAATCCGCGCGGAGGTCCTCGCCATCAAACTGATCCCCAGTATTAACCAGTCTATGGCGGAGAAGCTCCAGCTCCAGCCCCACCAGAAGAGTGTAGGGATGCTGACCTGCAACATCGACGACGTTGGTTACACGGCCGTGGACGAGGCGACCAAGAAAGCGGAGGTGGAGGTGGTCTACGCCAGGTCCTTTTACGCCGGCGCGGCGCACGCCTCGGGTCCGCTCTCGGGCGAGTTCATCGGCATCCTGGCGGGCCCCAACCCTGCTGAGGTCAAGGCCGGTATCAACGCGGCCATCGAGTGTATCGAACGCGACGCGTGTTTCTACGCGGCGAACGAAGAGGGAACCATCGCAATGTATCCGCACTGCATCTCGAGGACGGGGACATTCCTTTCAAAGCAGTGCGGCATTCCGGCTGGCGAGCCTCTTGCGTACTTGATAGCCCCGCCCATTGAGGCCTTGTACGCGGTGGACCAGGCCATCAAGGCCGCCGAGGTGAAGATGGTCCAGTTCTTCGGCCCGCCATCCGAGACCAACTTCGCCGGGGCGCACCTCACGGGGACCCAGTCCGCATGCAAGGCGGCGTGTGACGCGTTTGCGGCGGCCGTAATGGAAGTTGCGCGCTATCCGAAGCGTTTCTGAAAAACCCCATGAAACGGGCTGATGACGTGTGGCTGGAGAGGCTATAGGTTTGATAGAGACCAGGGGACTTGTGGGGGCCATCGAGGCTCTGGACGCGTGCCTCAAGGCCGCTCAGGTCAGGCTCTCGGGGATGGACTTCGTTACCGGGGGTCTCGTCACCATACGGGTAACAGGCGATGTTGGAGCCGTCAATGCTGCCGTTTCGGCGGGGGAAGCAGCCGCCCGTCGGGTAGGGACGGTCGTGTCGGCGCACGTCATCCCGAGGCCCCACGCCGGGATCCGCGAGCTCGTATACGGGCCCGGCACGCGGGGGCCGGCGCCGCTCAGGCCGCCGGAAACCGAGATCGCTTCATCCAGCGAGCAATCACCCGGCGCGGCTGCTCCAGAATACCTGTCGCCGGAGGTCCCGCCCGCCGGCGAGATACCGGCTGAAGACCTGCCGGCGGCGACCGCCCGGGTGAGGGAGATCGTCAGGGGGACAGATGTTGAAGCGCTCATGGAGGACGTCGGCGTGTTGAGCGACGCCCCGGTCTGGAAGCTCAGGAAGATCGCAAGGTACATCCCCAACATCCGCCTCAGCGGGATAGAAATCTCGAACGCGCGCAAGGAAGAGCTCCTGCTGGAGATGACGGCGGCCGCGCTCGAAGGGGGAGGCGACAGCGATGCGCATTGACCCTGACCTGCTTGCCATACAGGACATGAGGGACCTGGTTGCAGGAGCCGCCTCGGCCCAGCAAGAGCTCAAGACCTTCTCTCAAGAGAAGGTGGATCAGATCGTGAAGGCTATGGCGGAGGCCGGGGAAGGGGCGTCGGAGTGGCTGGCCAAACACGCAGTTGAGGAGACGGGCCTCGGAGTCTGGCAGGACAAGGTCGTCAAGAACCTGCTTGCCACGAGGGGTGTGTATGGGTTCATCAAGGACCTGAAAACGGTCGGGGTCACTTACCGGTTCCCCGAAAAAAAGGTGATCGAGATCGCCGAACCGGTCGGCGTCATCGCCGCCCTGACGCCGACGACCAATCCGACCTCCACCGCGATGTACAAGTGCCTGATCTCAATCAAGGCCCGGAACGGGATCGTCGTGAGTCCCCATCCGCGCGCTGCGCGCTGTACGTCGGAGGCTGTCGATGCGATGCACAGGGCCGCAGTCAAGGCCAGCGCTCCCGAGGGGATTATTGGCTGCCTGCGTTCGCCGACCCTCCAGGCAACTCACGAGCTGATGCGGCATGACTCGATAGCCCTGATACTCGCCACCGGCGGGTCGGACATGGTGAGGGCGGCATACAGTTCCGGCAAACCCGCCTACGGGGTCGGCCCGGGGAACGTCCCCGCCTATATCGAGCGCTCGGCGGATGTGGCCAGGGCTGTCGAGCACATCGTGATCTCCAAGACGTTCGACAACGGTACGATCTGCGCCTCGGAACAGGCGGTTATCGTGGATCAGTGCATCAGGGACAGGGCTGCAGACGAACTGCACAAGCGCGGCGCGTACTTCTTGAGCGGGTCCGAGATCGAGGCGGTTTCGAGGGTGGTGATCGACCCTTCGGGCGTGGTCAACCCCAGGGTGGTCGGCCAACCTGCCACCAGGATCGCGCAGATGGCAGGGGTGACCGTGCCTGATGACGTCAGGTTGCTGGTCGCGGAACTGGAAGGCGTCGGCAGAGACTACCCGCTTTCCCGCGAGAAGTTGTCGCCGGTGCTGGCTTTTTATTCGGTCCCGGACTGGGAGAAGGCGTGCGAGATATGCATCGAGATGCTCAGGTTCGGGGGCATCGGTCACACCATGGTCATTCATTCCAGGGATGATGCGGTCATCATGGAGTTCGCGACCAAAAAACCCGCGTTCCGGATCCTCGTGAACACGCCGGCGTCGCACGGGGCGGTCGGCGCGACCACGGGGCTGGATCCGGCGCTGACCCTGGGGTGCGGGACGTGGGGCGGAAGCGCGACAGCCGACAACATAGGCCCCCTGCACCTGCTCAACATCAAGAGAGTTGCATACGGCCTTCGGGAGCCGGAAGGGTATCGCCCGCCCGCCTGCCCGCCCTGCCAGCCGGCCGGCGGCCAGGCCGCGGCGTTGGATATTGAGGAGATCGTGCGCGAAGTGGTGAGGAGACTGGGTAAGACTCAAGGGGAGGGAATGTAAGTGGCTGAAAACCAGATCGCTCTAGGCATGATCGAAACGAAGGGCCTCGTGGCTTCGATCGAGGCCGCCGATGCCATGGTAAAGGCCGCCAACGTGACGCTCATCGGGAAAGAGCACGTTGGGGGTGGCCTGGTTACAGTGATGGTCCGCGGCGATGTGGGCGCGGTCAAGGCTGCGACGGACGCCGGAGCGGCGGCTGCCCAGAGGGTAGGGGAGCTGGTATCGGTCCACGTGATCCCGAGGCCGCACCCTGAAGTGGAGATGATACTGCCCAAGGATAGCGTCAAGACGAAGACGATGGATTCCTGATCGCGGGGCCGGATGGGCCCGCGTGACCACCGGGTCCACCCGGCGCCTGTCGGCCCGCTTCATGCACGGAGCTGACATGGGGGTGGTTGCGTGAAAGTGCTGACCGAAATGCAGTTGCGCGAGGCCATGAAGACCGGCCCACTCCATACCTGCAGGGTCGATCCCGGAACGATAGTGACGCCGTCAGCGCGCGCGTTCCTCGCGGAAAAGGGGATCCAGCTGGTGATCGGGGACGAGGTTCAGAGACCGGGCCACGAGGATCGTGAGGCTGCCCCGGCAGAGCACGAACCCGGGGCCAGGTTCGCCTGTTTGCCATGCGGAGGGGTGCTGGCAGAGAAGCCCGAGTTCATGACACACCTCCGCGGCAACAGGCTCGTACCCAAGCTCCATCCCCGCATAAGGCTGAGGGGCCAGATCGACGCGACCGAGGGGCTCATCATCCAGGCCCAGGTCCTCGCGCAGAGGGGCGGATTGCCGGAGCTGGTCAAGCACCTCAGCGAGCTGCTGGATTACACCCGCCAGGTGCTGAGAGCCGAGGTCCTGGATGGGGCGCTTCCGGACATGAACATCATGGGCATGAGCGCTGCGGAGGTAAGAGCCGTATCGCACGACCCCGCGTCGTCCCTGGGCATCAAGCACATACTGCCGTCCTACGAAATGGGCGAGGTCATGAGCTGGCTCAATCTTGTGAGGACCGGCATAAGGCAGGCGGAACTCCTGGCCGTCGAGGCCTTCTGGCCGGATCAGTTCTCCGAGCCATCCAGGCAGGACATCATACAGGCCTTGAACAGGTTGTCGAGCGTAGCCTACGTGATGATGTGCAGGCTGGCCGCCGGGAAGTATGCCCCTGCCAGGGGGAGATGAAGGATGTCCAGCGACGTGATCGACATCATAGTCGAGCAGGTCAGACGTCACCTCGAGCGAGGGCGGGCCCGGGCGGGAGTACGCCTGGAAATCTCCGTAGGGGTGTCGGGCAGGCACGTTCACCTGAGCGAGGACGATTGCCGGAGGCTTTTCGGAGAGGGACATCGTCTCGAGAAGCGCAATGACCTCTCGCAGCCGGGGCAGTTCGCTTGCATGGAGACAGTGCTGCTGGCGGGTCCCCGCGGTGCGCTGGCTCCCGTGAGAGTCCTGGGTCCGCTGCGCAAACGGACCCAGGTTGAAGTCAGCCGCACTGACTGCCTGCACCTCGGCATTCCGGCCGTGGTGAGGGAATCCGGCGACCTCTCGGGCAGCACGGGGGCCGTGCTCGTCGGGCCACGGGGGTCGGTGGCCCTCCCAGAAGGGGTCATCGTTGCGCGCAGGCACGTTCACATGCAGACCGGGCAGGCCGCGTCGCTCGGCCTCTCGGACGGGCAGAACGTCTTGGTCGTTGTTCGCACCGGGGACCGGAGGCTGATCTTCTCGGACGTCGCGCTCAGGGTCCGGGACGACTTCTCGCTCGAGTTTCACGCCGACACAGACGAGGCGAACGCCGCCGGCCTGCAGACCGGGGACACGGCGGAGCTCGTGGTGCAGGAGGTCGATATGCCTTGAACGCGGCCCTGGATCGCGCCGATACCCTGATAGACCTCCTGGAAAAGGGAGTGGAGAGCCCCAACCTGGACGGCGCTTCCGGTGATCTGCTTGCCGGCGTCGACCTGGGCACCGCCTACATGGTGGTGGCCGTCGTCGATGAAATCAAAAGACCTGTTACCGCCCGGTACTGCTACGCCGAAGTGGTGCGGGACGGGCTGGTAGTCGACTTCACGGGGGCAGTCAGAACCGTCCGGAGGCTGAAACACGAGATCGAGAACGCCCTGGGGCGCGAGCTCTCGAGGGCCGCCGGCGCCTACCCACCCGGGACGGGGCGGGCCGCGATGAACACCGTGAGATACGTGTGTGAGTCCGCCGGATTCGAGGCCACAGCTATCGTGGATGAACCTACGGCTGCCAACAATGTACTTGGCATAAGGGATGGCGCCGTGGTGGATATCGGCGGCGGGACCACCGGCATAGCTGTCGTCCGGAACGGAGAGGTGGTGTACACCGCCGATGAACCGACAGGAGGTACTCACTTTACTCTGGTGATTGCGGGGGCGTACAAGATCCCGTTCGCGGAGGCGGAGGCCATCAAAACCGACCCGTCCAGGCAAGCGGAGATCGTGCCCCTGGTAAAACCCGTCATACAGAAGGTTTCCAGCATAATCATCCAGCATACCAGGCGGTTCAAGGTTGACGTCATTTACCTCGTTGGTGGAACGAGTTGTTTGGCCGGAATCGAGCGGATAGTCGAGCAAGAAACCGGGATCAGGACGTTAAAGCCAAGGAGCCCGCTTCTCGTCACACCGCTCGGGATAGCCATGTCGTGTGCGTGAAAGGCGGTGGCGCAAGTTGGACCGCGATCGCAAGGAACTCGTTGACATCATAGTCCGGCAGGTGATCGAAGCCCTGCGTGGGGACGCGACCGGACCCGGCCGCGAGACGACGGCCGAGACGGCTCCAGAGGCGGCGCCGTCGGCCGACCCGGCCGGGCCTTGTGTGCTGGTGCTCTTCACGGGTGGGACCGGTTCTACGGACACCGTGTCGGCACAGCTCCGGGAGATTGCCGCGATGCCGGTCCGCTTCGACTGTATACTCTCTCGTGCCGCCTCGCGGGTCCTGGGCCGGGAAGTGGCGCAACAGCTGGGCGCGGTGGATCTCATCGATGAAACGAAGGGTGCCTGTTCAAACCCGTACGACCTGGTCAACCGCAGCTCGGTGGTGATTGCGCCGTTCCTCACCCAGAACACCGCCGCCAAGGCCGCCCTCGGCATCAGGGATTCACTCGTCAGCGATGCGCTGGCGTGCGCGTTCCTGCTGAGAAAGCCGGTAGTGCTGGTAACCGACTCGCTGGCCGTTGAATTTGGTCCCGCCGCTTACAGGCAGACTGTCCTGCGACATATCAGGACGCTGGAGTCCTACGGAGCGCGGACAGTGAAGGCTGGGCGTCTCGCCGCCGGGGTTGCCAGATACTTGAGGCCCGTTGCGGGCGCGCCTGCGCCGCGGCCCTCACCCCCCACGGCGCCCGGAAAGGCGCTCGAAGCCAGGCTCGTCGATCTGCGCTGCGCCATGGACTGGATGGGACGGCACAGCGAGAGCCGGTCGCTCGGGATCGGCGAGCGGGCCATAGTGACACCGCTGGCACTGGACTACCTGAAAGAGCGAGGTGTCCTTGTGGAGAGGGTGGTGGAAAAGGCGGCGTCATCCTCGTTCAGGGCAGGTGATGTGAGTGATAATCGGACGGGTCAAGGGGAACATCTGGGCCACTCGTAAAGAGGAGTCGCTGAAGGGCTACAAGCTTCTGCTGGTCCAGCCCATCGACCTTGCGGGGGAACCCTCCGGGCGCGTACTCGTGGCGGGCGACAAGCTGGGGGCGGGCGAGGGTGAACTGGTGCTTGTAGTGCACGGGAGTTCGGCGCGGATGGTGGCCGACGGCAGGGACGTCCCCATTGACGCGACGGTCGTGGGGATCATCGACACCGTAGAGGTTGAGAGGGCCAGGGTCCTGAGCTGTGATGAGGCCGGAGCGCGGGAGTGACGAGATTGGCCGGCTTCCATTCGGAAATAGGGCGCAGTGCGCGTCAGGCTGGCGTGGTTGGAGCGGGCGGGGCCGCGTTCCCGACTTACGTCAAGCTGGAGAGCCAGGCGCAGGTATACATAGCCAACGGCGCCGAGTGCGAACCGCTCGTGCACGTGAGCCAGGAGATCATGGCGAGGCAGGCCGCCTCAGTAGTGCGGGGGCTGCTGTACGGCATGGAGGCAACCGGAGCGTCGAGGGGGGTAATCGCGCTCAAGAGCAAGTACCGGGCGGCCGTGGCGGCCCTGAAGGCCGCCATCGACGGTCTCGCTCCGGCCAACGGCGACCGGCGTACTGTAGACATTTTCCTGCTTGGCGACTTCTACCCTGCGGGGGACGAGCACGTCCTCGTGTACGAGGTCACTGGCAGGAGGGTCCCCCAGGGTGGTATACCGCTCTCCGTCGGCGTGGTTGTCAACAACGTTGAGACCCTCGTGAACCTCGCCCTGGCGGTCGAGCACGGGGAACCCGTCACAGGCAAGTGGGTTACGGTCGCGGGCGCCGTTGCCAGGCCCATAACCGCGCGGTTTGCAGTTGGGACTTCGTTTGGCGAGGCGATCGCGGCCGCAGGCGGCGCCACTGTGGCATCGTTCAGGATCCTGGACGGCGGGCCGTTGATGGGGAAGATGGTCTCAGCACTGCGGCATCCGATAACCAGGGCGACGTCGGCGATCACCGTCATGCCGGAGGATAACGAGTGGATCAGGAGGCTTTCCGCTCCGCTGGACGTCAGTCTCAGGCGTGCCCGCTCGCACTGCATTCAGTGCATGGCATGCACCGAGTTGTGCCCCAGGTACCTCCTGGGACACCGGCTGAAGCCGCACGGGCTGATGCTCGAGGCGAGTTACATGCTGAACTACCCGGGGCGTTTTGAAATGGCGGCGCTCTGCTCCGAGTGCGGGGTATGCGAAGCGTACGCCTGCCCGTCGCACCTTGCGCCCAGGCGAATCAACGCCAGGTTAAAGGTGGATCTGGCCGGCGCCGGCCGGCGGCCGGAGTTCAGCGACATGAGACCACCGGATCCGGCCAGGGCCTACCGGCTGGTCCCGACGGGGAGACTCAAGGCGCGTCTCGGTCTTGACGCTTACGACGTCGAGCCAGAGTTCTCAGGCGAGGCGCCGGTTCCGGTTGAGGTTACTCTGTTGCTCAAACAGCACGTCGGAGCTCCATGTCTTCCGCAGGTCAGGGTCGGAGACCAGGTAGAGAAAGGACAGGTGGTGGCCGACGTGCCGGCGGGGAAGATGGGGGTACCCGTCCACGCTCCAGTTTCCGGGGCAGTTGAGCGAGTTGACGAACAAGCCGTGGTCATCCGGAGGAGCAGCGCATGAACAACGCGATCGGCCTGGTTGAGTGCATCAGTATAGGGCGCGGCTACGAGGCGGCCGACGCCATGGTGAAACGGGCGGGGGTCACCCTGCTTGCCTGCAGGACTGTCTGTTCGGGCAAGCACATCACCATGGTCGGCGGGGACGTTGCCGCTGTCAACGCGTCCGTCGAGGCCGGTTTGAAGACGGCTGAAGGCTCGGTCATCGATCATTTCGTGATCCCCAACATCCATGAGTCCATCATCCCGGCCATCCTCGGCGCCTCACCCGTCGACATCAGCACCGGGCAGGTGTCGCTCGGCATAATCGAGACCTTCACGGTCGCTTCGCTGATACTTTCGGCTGATGCGGCGGTGAAGGCCGCCAACGTTGTGCCGGTGGAAGTCCGTGTCGCCATCGGGATCGGCGGGAAGTCGCACGTTACCCTTGTGGGCGAGGTATCCGCTGTCAAGTCGGCGGTCGAGGCCGGGGCCAGCCTGGCGGCGCAGAATGGGCTCCTCATTTCGAAGGTTGTTATCCCGTCTCTCAGCGCAGACGTGCTGAGGGCGATCTTGTAATGGGTCCGGGCAATGGGGTGGGGTCCAAGGAGGGATAAGGATGAAGCGCCTGGTTACTGCCAACGAAATCCGCGACATGTATTTCGCCGGCCAGAAACACCTGGTATTGCCGGAAGGGGCGATCATCACGCCCGGCGCGAAAGACCTGATCTATGCGTTCAATATCGAGGTGGCTTACGGCGAACCCGGCGGCGCGGAATCCGCGGATTCCGGGCCGGCGGCAGCGTCCGGTGATAACCTAGTCACGGCGGTCGCGCGCGTTGTGGACAGCGTGCTGGCGGGCGCCTCCCCTGGCGACAGGCAGAGGGTTGTTGAGGCCGTCATCGACCAGCTGTCCGGGAGGACACGGGAATGAGGCTCACGACCAGGTTGTTCGGCAGACAGTACAGGTTTGAGTCCGTAAAGGAAGTGCTTGGCAAGGCTAACGAGGAGAAATCCGGCGACGCCCTCGCCGGTATCGCGGCCACATCCGCGGCGGAGAGGGTCGCGGCCAAGAGGGTGCTTGCCGAGATGACTGTCGAGGACCTGCGGGAAAACCCGGTTATCCCTTACGACGAAGATGAGGTTACGCGAGTCATCGACGACGCCGTCAGGGAACCCATCTATCAATCCATCAAGAACTGGACGATGGCGGAGCTCAGGGAGTATATCCTCGACCACGCTACCACCGGTGAGGGCATCAAGCGAATATCCAGGGGACTCACGAGCGAGGCAGTCGCCGGCGTCGCCAAGCTCATGTCCAACATGGACCTCGTTTACGCCGCAAGGAAGATCAGGATCACCGCGAAGGCGAACACCGAGCACGGCGGGCCGGGGGTCCTCGCGTTTCGCCTCCAGCCGAACCACCCCACCGACAGCGTTCCCGGGATACTCGCATCCGTAATGGAGGGGCTGACGTACGGTTGCGGTGACGCCGTCCTCGGGATAAACCCTAACGAGGACACGGTGGAGAACACCACTAAGCTCATGAAGGCTGCCCACGACTTCGTTGAGACGTGGGGAATCCCCACCCAGACCTGCGTCTTATCACATATTACGAGCCAGATGACGGCCGTAAAGCAGGGGGCGCCGGTGGATGTGTTTTTCCAGAGCGTGGCCGGGACCGAGCAGGCCAATACGGTGTTCGGCATATCGGCGAAGCTTCTTGACGAGGCGCACGAGCTGATCAAGAAAAAAGGCCTGGCTACGGGGCCGAACCTGATGTACTTCGAAACGGGACAGGGCTCCGAACAGTCCCTGAACGCGCATCACGGCGCAGACGAGATGACGCTTGAGGCGAGGACCTACGGGTTCGCGAAGCGCTATGACCCCTTCATGGTGAACAATGTCTCCGGATTCATCGGTCCCGAGACACTGTATGACGGCCGGCAGATCATCAGGGCGAGCCTCGAAGACCATTTCATGGGCAAGTTGACGGGCCTGCCGATGGGTATGGCCCCTTGCTACACGAACCATACCAGGGCCGATCAGAACGACCAGGAAAACGCAATCATGCTGCTGGCGCTGGCAGGGGCGAACTACTACATGGGCGTGCCGGGCAGCGATGATTGCATGCTCAGCTACCAGGACACCAGTTATCACGACGACGCCACCCTTCGAGAGCTCCTGGGGCTCAGGCCGGTACCGGAATTCGAGGCCTGGCTGGAGGACATGGAGTTCATGAAGGCGGGCAGGCTCACGGAGAGCGCCGGTGACCCATCCGTGTTCGCGAAGAAGTCGCCTCCCCGCGGAAAGGGGGCCTGCAAGAATGGATAAGGCCCTGGTTGACCTGATCGTCCAGGAGGTGTCGAGGAGGATCGGCCCCGCTGCGACCCCGAGGAGCCCGGTTCCCGAAATCTGGGATGCCGAGGAGGACTGCCAGCGGTGGAGGTTCTCGGTACTCAGCAATAGCGGCAATGACTGCCTCAGCGACATTACCGCCTATGACATAAAGGAGAAGACCTTCGTCAGAGACCCGGCCGACCCCGAGTACCTCCGCCAGCTCAAAAAGAGCACTCCGGCGCGAATAGGCCTCGGGAGAGCCGGTCCCAGATATCTCACCATCCCGTGGCTGCGGTTCCGGGCCGACCACGCTCAGGCGATGGACGCGGTTTTCTCCGACGTCCCCGCGGCCTTCGCCGAGGAACTCGGCCTCGTCTGTGCCCAGACGGAGTGTTCGAGCAAGGAAGAGTACCTGCAAAGGCCCGACCTCGGCCGTCGCCTTTCCGGGCAGGCCAGGGCAGTTCTCGAAGGAAGGTGCGAACACGGGATGCAGGTCCAGGTGGTCGTAGCGGACGGACTCAGCTCATCGGCGATCCTCGGGAACGCCAGGGACTTCCTGTCATCTCTCAGACAGGGTCTTTCCCATGAGGGCCTGCGCGAGGGGACTCCTGTATTCGTCAGGTATGGCCGCGTCGCCGTCATGAACGACATCGGTGAGGTCCTGAGGCCGGAGGTGGTAGTTGAGATAATCGGGGAGCGGCCGGGCCTGGTCACCGCCAGGAGCATGAGCTCGTACATGTGCTACAGGCCCGGAGCGAAGACTGTCGAGTCGGACATGAGCATGGTCGCCAACATTCATTCCGGAGGGTTCCCGCCCGTTGAAGCGGGTGCGCACGTTGCTTCGATGGTGAAGCAGATCATTACCGCCAGGGCGAGCGGTATCAAACTTACAACGGGAGGTGCCGGTTGACTGCTAAACCTGACGTTCCGATGCTAGCTAGAGAACGTTTCAAAGGAGGATGCGCATGGCTAATATAAGCCAGATCATTGTGACTGTGATGGCCTGTTTCATGATCCTGGGGGCCATCGACAGGATCATCGGCAACCGGTTCGGGTTGGGCAAGCAGTTCGAAGAGGGCTTCATGGCCATGGGTCCCCTTGCCCTGGCCATGGTGGGTGTGGTTTCATTGGCTCCCGTCCTGGCGACGTTGCTCAAGCCGGTGGTCGTACCGGTCTACCAGGCGCTGGGCGCCGATCCCGCGATGTTCGCTACCACCCTCCTCGCGTGTGATATGGGTGGCTACCCGCTGGCGAAGGAGCTCGCGCTGACGCCCGAGGCGGGGAAATTCGCCGGCATAATCCTGGGCTCGATGATGGGGCCCACGGTGGTCTTCTCAATCCCCGTTGCGCTTGGGATCATACGGTCGGAAGACAGGAAGTGGCTTGCCCTGGGGATGCTCGCCGGGTTCATAACGATACCCATTGGGTGCTTTGCTGGCGGGCTGGTGGCAGGGTACGGGATGGGCATGATCGTGTCCAACCTGGTTCCAGTGGCGATTGTATCCATACTGATCGCCCTCGGCCTCTGGAGAATCCCCACCAGGATGGTGTCGGGTTTCCAGAAGTTTGGGACGGGCGTAGTGATCATGATCACAATCGGGCTTGCAGCGATCGTATTTGAGACCCTTACAGGGGTGGTCATTATCCCCGGCATGGCTCCGGTTGAAGAAGGCATCAAGATCATAGGGGCAATAGGCATCATGCTCCTCGGCGCGTACCCCATGGTCACCGTCATAACCAGGGTGTTCAACAAGCCGCTGCTCACGCTGGGCCGGAGCCTCGGAATGAATGAAGTCGGCGCGGCCGGCCTAGTGGCCACCCTGGCTAACAACATCCCGATGTTCAACATCATGAAGGACATGGACGACAGGGGCAAGGTGCTCAACGTGGCGTTCTGCGTAAGCGCGGCGTTCACGTTCGGGGATCACCTCGGGTTCACGGCGGGCGTCGAGAAGGAAATGATCCTGCCCATGATCGTCGGGAAGCTGGTGGCCGGCGTGACGGCCATCCTGGTGGCCATTCTAGTGGCTCCAAAGCCCGACGTGAAGACGTAATGAAGCAGGCAGTAGGATCCGATGCCTGTGACGGCGGGACAGAGCGATAACGCCAGGATACTGGTGGTAGGCGCTCCCGGAAGCGGCAAGACATCGCTCATACGGCGGTTGCTGGACCTGGGCGCGCCCGTCACCAAGACACAGGCGCTCGAGTTCTACGACTTCGCGGTCGATACGCCGGGGGAATATGTCCAGATCCCCCGGCTATTTTTTGCCGTCCTCAGCCAGGTGGGAGACGCGCGGGGCGTCTGGGTGGTGCAGGACGCCACGGCGGCAAGACCTACCGTGCCGCCCGGTTTTGCATACGCCTTCCGCGACAGGGCGGTGGGCATCATCACCAAGATCGATTCCCCCCAGGCCGACCTCCCAAGAGCCGAGCGCTTTCTCGCCGGCGCTGGCGTCCCCGGGCCGTACCTGCGGGTTTCGGTAGTCACGGGAGAGGGTGTGGATCGGGTTGCGTGCCTGGCAGATCGCCGGAAGACGTGAGCCGCCTGGAAACGCTGCGCCGCCCTCCCCGTGAGATTCAGAGGAGACTGCAGGGACTCGTCGAATGTGTCATACAGCACAAAGGCGTGGACAGCTACGAGGGTGTAGCCACTGCAGGGAGGTGGCTATTTGTTTTATGGACAGCCGTGAGATCCAGAGGATAGTCAGGGAAGTAGTCGAGTCCGTGCTGGGGGGCGCCGCAGGCTGTGCTGAGAAGGAACGGGGCAAAAACCCGGGGGGAAGGGCTGAGGGAGGCGACCGGGGAGTCTTCCTGATAAAGGGCGTGGAAATGAGCCTGAAGCAGTTCGACCTCGTGCCGGGGGTCAACGCGCGGCTGGTCGATTTCGTCAACTCGTCCCATGGATGCTCGATGGCGATCGGGTTAATGGAACTCCGGGAATGCACGTTTGACTGGACCCTGAACTACGAGGAAGTTGACTACGTGCTGGACGGGACCCTCGACATCATCGTCGGGGATCGTACTTACAGGGCTTTCAGCGGGGATGCCATCTTCATCCCGAAGGGCACGAGCATAAAGTTTAGCACGCCGGACAGGGCGCTGTTCCTCTACACCACCTATCCGGCTGACTGGGCAAACCAGTGACACAAGAGGGATTTCGAGCCCAATGAGGCGGGGGTGGCCATAGCGGAACCAGGATTTGCGCCGGACGTCTCTACACCCGGAACGTCAGGAGGTGGTACGCGTCTCTCATATGGTTGGGCGGTACCGTCCTTCTATGGCTCACCCGTTTCACACACAGCCTTGGGAGTACGGTGGGGGCTCCCGTATTACGTATTCTCTCGTGCGGCATCCGTAATTCCTCGCTTCCATGGGAATGACGTTCTTCACATCCCTTCTGTATGCACGAGGCGACCTGCCCATGATGAACTGCGCTTTGTTCTCCCTTGCCGGGCTATGGCTATCCAGGGGGCGTCTTCCTCCGGGACAGCAATTGGGGCCAGGCATGCAACTCCAGAGGAATGCGTCCTTTTCCAAGGGTGATCGGCTTGTCCTGGAGGGAGAAGTCGTAAAGGATATTCAGATTACCACAAAGTAATACAATATCGAGACCAAGTCGTTCCCATTTGAGGTGAAGTAGTAGACTGCTGCCCCTCCACCATATTGAGGTACAGGATGGGAATCATGGTGACACACGCTGATCGCAAGGTTTTCAAGGGACGGCTGTTGGCAGACGGGATGTGGGCCGTGCACCTTCTCTGGGGCTCGTGGAGCATGGCATCACTGGGCGGGGGTCTGTGGATGTGTTGTCTTTCATCCTCCCAGCCTGATGGCCTGGCGTTCGCCGGGTTGATGTTTTTGTGTTTCAGCATCTTGCCCCTGCTCATCTGGGGGTTTGCCACACGCCCAATAGTCCTTCTCCCAGATGGGGTACGAATCAGGAACACCGTCCTGGGGAGCACGCTGGCCCCTTACGAAGAGATCGTGTTTCTGGGGGCCGGCTCGGAGGGGCTTGTGATGACCCAGGAACGCGATTCCCGAGTTGGCCGGGTCCGGCGCAACATCTCTCTGCCCCGCTGGGTAGCCAGCCACGAGGGTTTCCTTGAAGAACTGAATCTGAGGTCGCCACGGCTCCAGATCCGGAAGGAAGGACTGCGCAAGTATTCAATTATGACCTTCACGTGGGTGGTGTTTCTCCTCTGGATTACGGTGGGGGTAGCCATCTCCCCCGGCTTCTACGTGCCTTCGTGGCAAGCCAGTCTATCGTGGTTGGGCCCCCGTGGGCTTGCTGCGATTGAGGTGGGTGGGTTTGTCGGCTGCATGATCTATATGACGATCGCCCAGAAGCGGTGCAAAGGTCCATGATGGGGTGAACCCCCGACAGCCCCATGAGTGGACATCCAGGGGTGAGGTGATCCGATAATGCCCATAATACTGGCCCTTCCCGTGCTGTTGGCGGTTGGGTGGCTGATCCCGGGGCGCCCGCGTAGAGCTGTGCGGTGGGTCACGTTGTTCCTCATGTGCGTGGTTTTGCTGCCCTGCCTGATCCTGGTGGACACCGCGGGCTGGACCGCCAGGGCGATGCTTCTTGAACCCTCCTTCCACATTTCGATGCTTAAGAAGGTGAACATGTACAGCGCAGCGGCTGCTTTTCTCGGAGAAGCCGCTTCTTCGGAGCTGCTCAAGAAACCCGATCTCAAGGCGTCCGAGCGCGACGCGATCGCGCAAGTAATACGCGCGGCCATGTCGGAAATCGTATCCCCGGCGTGGATCGAAGAGGAAGTAAACCGCCTGCTCACAGGGTCTCTGAAGTTCCTCAAGGAAGGCGGTCCGGCGCCGGAACTCGGCATAAGCCTGCGGGAGCGTAAGGCAATGGCCATTGAATACCTGACCACACAGAAGATCCCGGCTCCGTTCCTGGCTGAAATCAAAAAGGCCATATCCAATCTTCCCGACGGCGTTCCGCCCAGCCGGTTGCAGGCGGAACAGGCGGTGATGGCGATGTCCCGGATTCGGCCGCAGGTCCAGGCTATCATGCTCGCTGGACCCGCCGGGGCGCTGGCGACAATGTTGTTGGTTCTGCTGGCCTGGCTCGTTGCCGGAAGAGGACGTGGGATCGCCGCATGGCTCGGCGCTGGATTCCTCGCGGGAGGAATCGGGGTCACGGCGCTTGGCATGACGGGCAGGGTGTCCCTGCTCGGCATGACCTCCGGATTCCAGCTTTCACCTCCCTTCAACGCATTGCCGCTCCAGGCATGGGTGGAGGCCACCGTCTTCAAGATCCTCGCTACGTGGCAGATAGCGGGAAGCGGGATAGCGTTTGCGGGGGTTTTGCTGCTGGTAATCCCGTTCATGGCCAAGCGAACGCCCTCCGGCGGTGAGGCACTACGGGGATGACTGCGGATGCAGCGCCCCCACTGTATCATGACCAGGACCGCGCGCGTCCGCGTGACGGCTGGAAACGCATAGAACCTCGCTGAAGAACACCGCGCTGCTCTCTTCCGCCTTCGGGCGAGAGTGAAGCGCGGTTTCTGCTTTTCATTCAAAGGGGCCAAGACCTGCCTCATAGTGATTAGTCAGAGTCACGGAGAGACGAGGTACGGAGGTGCTCCGGAGACAGGTTTGCAGGAATAGGGACACTGGGTCGGGCGCTCGCCGAGCCTGGAACCCCAGGGTTGTGGTGAAGGTGGTTGACGACGGAGGTATGGGCCTCCGCGACGCCAGGCGCTTCCTCATAGAAAGGTATCTGGTAGAACGAGGTTCTCAAGAGGCGAAAGGGGCGGGAAGCCGTGCTTGCGGTGGTGTACGCGCGAGTGTCCACCGAGGAACAGGCTGAGCGCGGTTCCTCATTGGAGGACCAGGTCGCCACCTGTGAGCGCCACGCACGCTCACTGGGCGCCACGGATGTGGAGGTTCACCGCGACGTGGCTTCGGGGAGCGTGCTTCAACGGCCGGGCCTGGACGCGCTCCGGGACAGGGTGGCACGGGGTGGTGTGGACCTGTTCGTATGCTTCGATCCGGACCGCCTCGCCAGGAACCTGTCCCACCAGCTACTGCTTACCGAGGAGTTCGAACGCGCCCGCGTGAGCCTCGAGTTCGTTAACTTCGAGTGGAAGAACACCCCGGAAGGGAAGCTCTTCTATTCGCTGCGGGGGGCGATCGCCGAGTACGAGAAGGAGAAGATCAGGGAGAGGACGACCCGGGGAAAGGTCCGGCGGGCCCAGGAGAAGCGGCTTACGCACAATCCGCGGACCTATGGCTACAGGTATTGTCCGCAAGAGAAAACCCTCGAGGTCCACCCAACTGCGGCTGCCGTTGTGCGTCAAATCTTCGACTGGTACGTCAGCGAGGATGTGGGGTGCCACGGAATAGTCGCGAAGCTTAACAACATGGGTATTCCGTCTCCCCAGGGCGTGGTGTGGCAAAGAACCACGGTAAGGCGGATCCTCGCGAACACGGCCTACATTGGGGTCATGTATCTGCGCCGGTACGACGCGACAGGGGTCAAAAATAGCCGGCGACTTCCACCTGCCCAAAGGGTGCGACGCCGGGTGCGACCCAAGGAAGAATGGATAGGGGTTCCCGTTCCGCCGATCGTGGACCTGCAGACATTCGAGAAAGCGCAGGAGAGAATCACCTTCGCGCGGCGCCACCATGCGGGCTTCTCCCGCGCCGAGTATTTGTTGAGCGGGTTGGTGGCGTGTGGGCTGTGCGGGAGCACGCTGCACGGAAACCTGAGTACCGCCCATGGGACGAAGCGCCGTTACTACGTGTGTACTGCCAGGAGCCCGGGCAAGGCGAACCTACCGAGGTGCCATCTTCCGTTTATCCCGGCCGGCCTGCTTGAATCCATCGTATGGGAGGGGGTTATGGGGTGGCTTCGGGACCCGGGAGCGCTTGAGCGGGACATCCTCCAGGGGACTCGCGAGATGGCGGGGCCCCTCGAGAACGCGTTGCAGGGCGTCAAGGTACAGATTGAGGACTGCGCTGAGCAGAGGAACCGGCTGGTCGAGCTGTACCAACGTGGCCTTGTGACCGTGGAGGAAGTGGAACGCCGCTTGAGGTCACTGGTGGCTTTCCTCTCGGCACTGTTAGCCAGGCGAGTGGAGCTCGAGGAAAAACTTGCGCGAATCACCCTGACGACTCAGGATGTGAACGATTTCAGGGCTATGGCTACCCACATATTGAACTACCTGGAGGCGCTCGACTTCGATGAGCGCCTGAACATCGTTCGGAAGCTCGTAACCAGCGTGACCGCGAGTCCCGATGTGGTAATCGTAGAGGCGCGGCTTTCGGGGAGTGGGGAGGCCAAAATCGGCCCTCCCAGCAGCAAGCGGAGGGAGCGGGGATTGTACGCCGGCCCGGTGCCGGCTCAGATACCCGATTAGGATTCCAGGAGGATCATAACCAGCGTGGCGGCGAGCCCCCTTGGAGCAGGCCGCATCGGTCGATCTTCCGGACGTCGCTTTGAGGGGCTGTTCCGTCTATCGACGCTATGCCTATCTGCGGGAACACCACGCCATCGAGTGAATCGTTATCTGAGGCACAGTGATGGAGTTCGACGTCGAAGCCACGGTCCACCATCGCCTCGGCTATTTTGGACAGGAAAGTGGACTTGCCCACGCCCGGACCACCCTTTATTACGAGGATACGCGTGGCGTCGGCCGTCACGATGTGATCGTAAAATGAGAAGAACCCCCGCGGGGTGTTGTTACCCGGAAACACGCGTTTGACGTAGCCCTTCTTGTTGTTCCCCAGACCACCGTTCCCCAGACTACTGCCCACCTTCTACCCCTCCCATGCCGGCAGGCCGCCCTTAATCCGGGTTATTCTATTTGGACGCGACCGGGCCTGTGCCTGTTCGCGGCTTGTTTCGGCATAATTCCTGCGCTGGATGGGGACCACTAGCCACGGTCGCCGCGTTGGCTGGCGACGCTTCAATTACAGTCACACAAGTGGAAGGGGCTGAAGAGATGAGGGTACCGGTTGGCATGATTCTCCTCCTTGCCGCAGCGATTCTCGTCTACTTTGGGCTGGCGCAGCGCGTCCTCGACAGGATGCGGCTCAACGACAGGACCGCCCTGGGGTTCATCGTCGCGCTCATCGTGGGCGGTTTCCTGAACATCACCCTCGTGAGGACTCCGGCTGAACTCATGCTCAACATAGGAGGCGGGCTCGTCCCGTTGGCCCTGGCCATATACCTCCTGAGCACGGCGGATGAGAGAACCGAAAGGGTTCGGGGGACCATCGCCGCCGTGGTTACCGGAGCCGCCATCTACGGCGCGGGGAAGCTGTTGCCCGCAGAGCCTCCCGCGATGATGATCGACACACTGTACGTCTCCGGAATAGTCGGCGGTGTCATCGGTTATCTCGCGGGCAGGTCGAGACGAGCGGCGTTCGTGGCGGGCACCGTCGGGGTAATACTGGCCGACATCGCGCAGTACATCGAGCTCCTGACGAGGAGGATCCCCGGCAGGACGTGGATCGGCGGCGCCGGCGCGTTCGACGCCGTCATCATAGCCGGGATCATAGCCGTTCTCCTGGCGGAACTCGTCGGGGAGAGCCGTGAGAGGCTTCAGGGAGGGACCGCCAAGAGGGACGAGAGGGGTCCGAAGACGTCGAGGCTGACGGGCATGCTCGGCGGCGACGACGAGGATTCGCCCGGGGAAGGACGCACGGATGCACGCCGGGAGTCTTGCGAGACGCCGGAATGCGAAGACCCGTATGAGGGCGGTGATGATCTGTGAGAGAGGCCAAATACCGCTGGGTGATACTGGCGATCATGCTGGCCGTCGCGTTCGGGGCGGGGGCTATTCGGGAGCGGTCGGATAGGGCGGCTTTGTTGTGGCCCGCAGCCTCCGTCGCCGGCCCCCACGAGGAACTGCCGACGGGAGAGTACGTCACCGTCGTGAACGAGACAGGGGCTGTCATTTCGCACACCGGCCACGTGCTCGCTGCCGGTGACGAGTTCGTTTCCGCCGACAACAAGCGTTACCAGGTGATAGAGGTCGCGGGTGGCAAGGCCCGCTGCAAGCTGGTGGGCACCGTCACGATCGAGGAACCGGTCCCCGCCGCTCAGGCCGCGGGGGTAGGCGGGGCGCAGGCCCCCGTGCCCGGCCGTGGGGCGCCGGCGAACTCGGTCGGCATATATCACACTCACTCCGACGAGGCCTACGTGCCTACTGAGGGGAGTGAGAGCGTGAGGACGGGCGGAGGGGTGATCAGGGTCGGCACGGTGTTGAAGGACGCGCTCACGGGCAAGACCATTCACGCCGTGCAGGACCCGACGAGCCACGCTCCGCACGACGCGATGGCGTATGCCCGGTCGCGCAGGACGGCTGCCAACCTTGTCGGCCAGGCCCGTGCGGCGCTGTTCGACGTGCACCGCGACGCGGCGCCACCGGGTGAGTACACGAAGCAGGTTGCGGGCAACAGGGTCACGCAGATAATGCTGGTGGTCGGCAGGCAGAACCCGAAGTACCAGACGAACCTAGAGTTCGCGAAGCGGCTCAAGACGGCCGTCGACAAGACGCATCCCGGGCTCATCAAAGGCATACTGCTCGCAAGGGGCAGTTTCAACCAGGACCTGCACGATAGGGCGCTGTTGCTCGAGGTCGGGGCCGACTCCAACAGCAGGGAGGAGGCCGAACGGGCGGTACGCCTTCTGGCGGACGACCTCCCGAAGGTGGTCGGGGCGTCGACGTTGCCGGGGGGTGGCCTTACGGGCACCACCGGAGCCCAGGGAAGGAGCGCGGCAAGGGCGCTGGGCGGAATCCTGGTCTTACTCGGCCTCGGCGTGGTGGGTTACCTGTTCATCTCGACTGGCGGACTTAAAGAGGCCATGTCGAAGGTCGGGAAGTTCGGCGGGCGCGAACTCGCGAACTACCTGGGCGGGCACAGCCGGCGGCGCGGCGGCTCCGGGGGCTCGCGCGGCAATCGCGGCAATGGCGAGGAGAACAAGGGTGGCTGCGGCAGCTGACAGGGGAGGGGGCCCGTGTGAAGATACTCTACTGGGCCCCCGGCCTGCCTTACACGGCCGCGGAAGACGCCCTCGCGCGCGCAGGTGGTGCGGAAACGCCCCGGGAGTTCTGGGCCAGCAATGGACCGGGTTTATGCGGCAGGATTTACTACGCCGGCGCCGACGCGGATGGGAACGAGGTATATGCGGTTGGACTCGGGGGTGCGGCTTCCATAGGCCGTAAGGCGGTGGAAGGAATCCTGAGCGCCTGCTGTGAGACCCCTGTGATCAGTCTCATCCGGTCGGACGCGCGCTGCGGGGTGCGCGGGCGGGCTACGCCGGTGAGGACGGCACTGGGACACGCTGTATGGCGCTATCTGGGACTCAAGAACCTCGGACTCGCGCTCCTGGCCGCAGGACCTGCGCGTGCCGGAGGCACGAGGTTCCGGTACGCGCCGCAGCGGGACGACCGTCACCCGGTGTCCGGGGCTGAAGATCAGGCGTTCGCCAGCGGCGGCGCAGGCGAGGCGCTGCCCGCCTCCATCCCCAGGCCCAACGGGCCGGGGGACCGGTTCGTCTTCTATCACTGTTATGGTTCCGCGCACTCGTCGGTCGCCACCGCTGCCATACACCTGGGGCTCTTGCCTGCATCCCGTGTCCCGGCGGTCCGTGAGCTGCTGGCGCTTCGCTGGTTCGACCGCGTCCGTCACGACCAGATCGGTACACCGGTGTATCTGGGAGAGGACCAGACGGCCGCGAGGGTGTTCGTGCTGGGGCTGGGCCCTTCGCGGTCCGCCGCGAGGCGGTTTGTGTCGGAAGCGACCTCGCTGTGCGGCCTGGACGGAAGGGTCTCGTTCGTCGACTGCCTTCCGCTCGCCGGGGGCCTGGTGCGCGTGGGTGGGTTCCTGTCGAGGAGGCTGGGTGTTGTCAGGGCCGGCCGGTTCCTGGCGGCGGTGGGGGTGCGCAGGCAGTACTGGAGGTTCGTCTCCCTGGCGTGCCGCACCCGCCTGAGACTCGCGGGGAGAAGCACCGCCGGGCCGGCCACCCCGCGTTATTGACGCCCTTTGCAGGCTATTCCATAATGATAGGGAAATGCTCTGGCACAATACTCCAAAAAGCCCCCGCGGTGTCGTTTCCGCGGTGGAACCGCGCGGAATCGCGGGCGAGATTGGCATCGAAACGGGCGACGCGATAGTCGCCGTGAATGGTCGCGCCCCGCGGGACGTCATCGACTTAAGGTTCCTCGCCGCCGACGGCCGCATCGAGGTCGAGGTGGAGAAGCGGTGCGGGGAGAGGGTCGTTTACGAGATCGAGAAGCACCCCGACGAGCCATTGGGAGTGTCGTTCGAGTCGGACGTTTTCGACGGTGTTAAACGCTGCGCCAATTCGTGCCCATTCTGCTTCATCGACGGGCTGCCCGCTGGAATGCGTGCATCTCTGTATCTGAAGGACGACGACTACCGCCTTTCGTTTCTCCACGGGAACTTCGTCACGTTGACCAACATGCGCGACGACGAATTCGCGAGGATCGTCGAGCAGCGCCTCAGCCCCATATACGTTTCGGTCCACAGCACTGACCCCGGTGTGCGCGAATACCTGCTGGGGGCGCGCTCGGCCCGGGACGTAATGGAACGGCTCGAATACCTGACCTCGAACGGCATAAGAGTCCACGCACAGGTGGTCGTGTGCCCAGGGGTGAATGACGAACAGCACTTGGACAGGACCATCGAGGATCTGTCCGGATTCTGGCCCGGCGTAGCGTCGGTGGGCGTGGTCCCAGTGGGATTGACGAGGTTCCAGAGGCGCGATTGCGGGATCAGGGCGATGTCCGGCGAGGAAATGTCGCGGTTGATCGACTGGGGACTGGCCGCTCACGCCCGTTTCCGGCGGGCCAACGGCGATGGGTTTGTCTTCCTTGCGGACGAATTGTTCCTGGCGACGGGCCGCGAGTTCCCGCCGCTTGACTACTATGGGGGTTTTCCGCAGTACGAGAACGGTATCGGGATAGCCCCGGCGTTCCTCGACGACCTCCGGCGCTTGAGATTGCCGCGTTCCTTCTCGCGCGGCGTTTCGGCCACCGCCGTATGCGGGCGCCTGGCAATTGCGCTGCTCAGGAGCGCCTCCGTGGAACTCAACCGGATACGTGGCGTCGACGTGTCCGTGTTGCCCGTCCTGAACAGGTTCTTTGGCGAGACTGTGAGCGTCTCCGGCCTGTTGACGGGGCGGGATATCGCCGCGGCCGTTGCCGCGTCGGGGGGAGCGGCTGGGCGGCTGATCGTTGTCCCCGCGGTGTCCTTGAGGGATGGGGTGTTCCTCGATGACATGACGCTGAGCGACCTCGAAACGGCGCTGGGCGCCAGGGTCGCGGTCGCGGGGCCGTCTCCGAAGGACCTGCTCGAAAGACTCAAGAGGGAAGACAGGGGATCGCCATGAAGCCGGTCGTCGCCATAATCGGAAGGCCCAACGTTGGAAAATCGGCGCTGTTCAACAGGCTGGTACAGAAGCGGGTGGCCATCGTCGAGGACATCCCCGGGGTCACCAGGGACCGCATTACTTCCGACACCGAGTGGCAGGGCAAATGGTTCACACTCGTGGACACGGGGGGCCTCGTTGCGGATGCCAGGGATCCCATGGGCGCGCAGATACGGCGGCAGGTTGAGCTCGCTCTGGCCGAGGCCGACGTCACGCTCCTCGTGGTTGACGCACGCGACGGCGTGGCCCCGGCCGACCGCGACGCGGCCGAGGTTGTCAGGAGGTCGGGCAGGCCGGCGATCCTGGTAGTGAACAAGGGTGAAGGGGCGGGAGCCGGAGCGGCCGAGGCCGATGCGTATTCGCTGGGACTCGGGGAGCCGGTGGTGGTCTCGGCCATTCACGGGACCGGAACAGGCGATCTCCTGGACCGGATCGCGACCCTACTGCCCCAGTACGAGGCCCCGGGGGAGGACGACTCCCGCGTGAAGGTGGCGATTGTGGGGCGTCCCAACGTCGGAAAGTCATCACTGCTCAATGCCATCCTCGGGGAAGAGAGAGTGATCGTGTCGAGCGAGCCCGGGACCACGAGGGACGCGGTTGACGTCGCGCGCGACATTGGGGACAGGAAGTTCCTGTTCATCGATACCGCCGGCATGCGGCGTCGCTCGAAAGTCGGCGAGTCTCTCGAGAAATACAGCGTTTCCAGGGCGCTCCGCGCCGTCGACAGGGCGGACGTAGCGGTCCTGGTCATTGCGGCGGACCAGGGTGTCACGGATCAGGACAAGAAGATAGCGGGGTACGTCCAGGATAAGGGCAAGGCGCTGGTTCTGTGCTTCAACAAGTTCGACCTCGTATCGATAGACGAGGCTGGCCGCAGGAGCAGGCCCGGCGAACTGGAGGAGCGCCGCGAGGCGCTGGTCGAGCTGGCGCGCTGGCATCTCGGATTCGTGTCGCACGCCCCGGTGGTTTTCACTACCGCCACGGACGGGCAGGGTGTGACCACCCTCATCGATGGGACCTGGGAAGCCGCCGTCCAGCACGCCCGCCGGGTGCCGACACCCGAACTCAACAGGGTGATACACGAGGCTTTTCTGCTCTCGCCGCCGCCTTCCGAGAAAGGCAAGGAGCTGAAGGTCTACTACGCGACACAGGTTGCGGCGAGACCGCCGGTGTTCGTGTTGTTCGTGAATGAGCCGGGAATCGTCAAGGTGCCGTACGTGAGGTATCTCGAAGGGCGCTTGCGTCAGTCCTTCGGCTTCGAAGGCACACCCCTGGTCATCAGGTTCCGCAGGAGAGAGTAGATGCCGTCCGGCCGCCGCGGCGGCCGGACGAAGGTCGGGCATTCCGGAGGGCGATGGCATTGCGGAAAGTTGCGATACTGGGCCTGGGTGCGTGGGGCAGCGCCCTGGCCGTGCCGCTGACCGACGCGGGGAGCAGTGTGTTCATCTGGGGGCGCAGGCCGGATGCTGTCGAGAAGTTCAACTCGGCCCACGAGAACCGCGAGTACCTCCCCGGGGTGAATCTCGAGGGCGTGACGGCCACGGTCGACGTCGCCGTAGCGCTCGACCGCGCGGAAGTGGTGATACTCGCCGTTCCGACGGCCGCGGCTCGAGAGGTATGCCGCGCTGCCGCCGCAACGATCCGCCGGACCGGCGGGCTCAGGCCGGCGCTGGTGTCAACGTGCAAGGGCCTGGAAGAGGGGACTTATCTCAGGATATCGGAGGTCGCCGCCGGGGAAATGGGCGACCTCTGCAGTGGCTACGCCGTGCTTTCGGGCCCCAACTTCGCCATCGAGGTGGGCAGGCGTTTGCCCACTGCGACAGTGGTTGCCTGCGCTGATGCGGCGCTGGCCTGCTACCTGCAAGACGTCCTCATGACCCCCAGTTTCCGCGTATACACCAACCCCGATGTCGTGGGTGTGGAGGTCGCCGGCGCGCTCAAGAACGTCATAGCCCTGGCGGTCGGGATGGCGGAGGGTCTCGGACTGGGATACAACGCCAGGGCGGCGCTGATCACCAGGGGCCTGGCCGAGATAACCCGCCTCGGCACCGCCCTCGGCGCGGACAAGCACACCTTCGCGGGCCTGGCGGGGATGGGTGACCTCGTGCTCACGTGCATGGGCGAATACAGCCGGAACAGGCGCGCGGGGATGGCGCTGGCGGCGGGGCAGAGCCTGGAGGAGTTCGTCAGTTCGTCGCGCTCACTGGTTGAAGGCGCCCAGACCACCAGGTCCGTAGTGATGCTGGCCCGTTCCTCGGGAGTGGAGGCGCCTGTGGCGGAGAAGGTGTATGAGGTCCTCTTCGAGGGGAGGAGGCCCGTGGACGTGGTCGGCGAGATAATGACGCGCGACAAAAAGACCGAATAGACATCACAACGAATCGAGGATCTCCGGAACCACCTCGTACCTGTCGAACGGGGGGGTGATATAGGCCCCCTGCGAGATGGGCTTTATTTCACGCAGTGTGTCCGCGGCGATCTGTACTCCGGCAGCACTGTCGTTGCCTGCGGCCTCCATCTTTGAGCGGATCCATTCAGGGATTACCATCCCCGGTACTTCGTTGTGGAGGAACCGCGCGTGCCTGGCCGACCTCAGTGGGAGGATCCCGGCGATTACGGGAATACGAAGGCCGGAGGCACGTGCGACAAATCGCTCGAGCACTGCAGGGTCGAAAACTGGCTGGGTCAGCACGAACGCCGCGCCGGCCGATACCTTCTCCTCGAGGCGTCCGAGTTCGCGCTCCAGGTCATTGGCGCCGGGGTCCACGGCCGCGCCGACGGCGAACCGGGTTGGCTCCGGCAGTGAATTCCCGGAAACGTCGTGGCCGGCGTTGAGGGCAGCAACGATGTTTATGAGCCCGGTCGAGTTCACGTCGAAAACGGCGGCGGCTCCGGGGTGGTCGCCCCTTGCGGGGGGGTCCCCCGTCAAAGCGAGAACGCTCCTGATTCCGAGCGCCCATGCGCCGATCAGGTCGGACTGCAGGCCCAGGAGGTTCCTGTCCCTGCAGGTCAGGTGAAGGATCGTCTCCATGCCACCTTTCTCCTGGATCAGGTGGGCCAGGGCAATCGGGCTCATCCTCATCCGTGCCATTGGGTTGTCAGCGATGTTCACCGAATCCACACCGCACTGCCTCAGTAGCCTTACCGCGGCGAGGACGCGGGAGAACCCGGCCCCCTTTGGGGGGTCTATCTCCACGGTTATGACGAACCGCTCGCGCATCTTGTCCAGCAGGTTACGGCCGGGAACCAGCCCGGGTTCCTCGGGACGGCCTTTGCCGGGAAACGCATGGGCTGGGGCCTCCAAGGCCGGTCGCGAGCCGGGCGCCGCGATAGCGGCCTGTGCCGGGGTCTGCGGGGCCTTCATCCGGTTCCGGGCGTCGACCAGAGCGCGTGTGTGGTCGGGCGTAGTCCCGCAGCAGCCGCCGATGATCCTCGCCCCGGAGAATACCCATTCGCCCCAAAAAGAGGCGAAATATGCCGGTGAGGAAGAGCAGACCACGCGACCGTCGACGCCCCTTGATACCCCGGCGTTGGGCTGGACAGACAACGGAAACGCGCCGCCGGTGGCTCCCGCCAGTTCACGGAGGGGCGTCACGGCGTCGTAGGGGCCGGACCCGCAATTGAGCCCGAGGGCGTCAGGACGCAAAGGAGTGAGCCGGGCGGCTGCCGTGAGCGGGCTGACGCCCGCCGCTGTGTACCCGTCCCCGAGAAAACTCATCTGGCACACGACAGGCAGGTCGCACACCGCTTTGACGGCGCGCAGGGCTGCGCAGGCTTCCGCGAGGTCTGAGAGAGTCTCCAGGATGATCAGGTCCACGCCGCTTTCGGCGAGCGCGGATACCTGCTCCTCAAAGACGGATTGGACGTCGGCGTCCCGCGCGATACCCAGGGGCTCGAGGCCCGGTCCCAGGGGCCCGACGGCACCTGCCACATACACACCACGGGACGCCGCGCGGCGGGCCAGTGCCGCCCCGGCCTGATTTATCTCCCGAACCCTGTGGGCATACCCAAACGCGGCAAGTTTCACCGCGTTGGCGCCATATGTGTTGGTCTCGATTATGTCGGCCCCGGCCCGCACGTATTCCTCGTGTATGGAGAACACCAGGCCCGGCTCGTTCACGTTCAGGATGTCGAGGCACCTGCCGTACGGCACACCCTTCTCGTAAATCTGAGTCCCCACTGCGCCATCACAGACGAGCACCTTCGATCGCAACGAATCAAGAAATGGTGACGCCACGGTCGTCCACCTTCCGGATACACACCCATCGCGCAGAGGCGGCGGTTGTGGTAATTGCAGGTATTCTAGCACGACCAGGTCACGATGGGAAGCACCAGTTCTTCCGGGCACTAGCTTTTTTGGAAAGTTCTATTAGGGCTTGGAATATGAATGTGTCGTACGAGAGCAAGGGGGGATAGGTGGATGGAGAAGTTCGATGTCCTGAAGGATATAGCCGAACGAACCGGCGGAGACATATACGTGGGAGTCGTTGGGCCAGTTCGAGTGGGGAAATCCACCTTTATCAGGAAATTCGTCGAGCTTCTGGTGCTCCCTAACATAGCCGACCCGAACGAAAGGGAGCGGGCCAGGGACGCGCTGCCGCAGGCCGCGGCGGGGCGGACGATCATGACGGTCGAGCCCAAGTTCGTTCCCGACGAAGGTGTGGAGATCTCCTTCAGGGACAACATTACCTTCAGGGTGAGGCTGGTCGACTGCACAGGCTACGTGGTCCCCGGAGCGCTCGGCTACGAGGAGGCCGAAGCCCAGCGGATGGTGCTGACGCCATGGGTTGAGCACGAGATACCGTTTCAGGAAGCCGCGGAGATCGGCACAAAGAAGGTCATCTCGGAACACTCAACCATAGGCCTCGTCATCACGACGGACGGCAGCATCACGGACATCCCCCGCGACGCCTACGTCTCCGCTGAGGAGAGGGTCGTCGCCGAGCTGAAGGATCTTGGCAAGCCGTTCATAGTGGTCCTCAACACGGTAAACCCGTACACCAAGGAGACGTCGCAGCTCGCCGGAGAACTCGAGGAGAAGTATGACGTCTCGGTCATTCCGGTGGATTGCGCGAGCATGACCACGGACGACGTCGTTCTGGTCCTGGAGCAGGTGCTGTACGAGTTCCCCGTCAAGGAGGTCAACATCGCCCTGCCCAGGTGGGTTGACGAACTCGAGCCCAGGCACTGGCTCAAGTTGAAGTTCGAGGACGCAGTCAGGGACGCGGTGGCGAACGTCCGGAGGCTCAAGGACGTGGACCGCGCCGTCAACAGGCTGTCGATGAGCGAACTCGTGCAGGAGGTCGCCCTCAAGCGCATGGACATGGGGACCGGGGTGGCCGACGTCGAGATAGCCGCTCGCGAGCAGTTGTTCTTCGACATACTCGGTGAGATGGCTGACGAAAAAATAGGAGACAAAGCCGACCTGGTCAAGATCATGAGGGTTCTGACGACCGCGAGGCGCGAGTACGACAAGGTGGCGAGCGGCCTGAAGGAGGTGCGCGAAACCGGGTACGGCATGGTCCAGCCGCGCATCTCGGAGATGGTGTTCGAGGAGCCCGAGCTGATACGTCAGGGGAACAGGTTCGGCGTCAGGCTGAAGGCGCGGGCGCCGTCCATACACATGATTCGCGCCGACATATCCACCGAGGTCACGCCGCTTATCGGGACGGAGAGGCAGTGCGAAGAACTCGTCAAGTACCTCCTCGACCAGTTCGAGGATGACCCAAAGAAGATCTGGGAATCGAATATGTTCGGGAAATCACTTCACGAGTTGATGAGGGAGGGTATCCAGAACAAGCTCTACGGGATGCCTGGGAACGCCCAGGAAAAGCTTCAGGAGACGCTGACACGGATCGTTAACGAGGGCAGCGCCGGCCTGATCTGCATAATCCTGTAGGAACCCGCCGGTGGCTACGCCAACGAGCCGGCCCAGCCCGGCCGTTTTTTCTTTCTGCAGGATGTGGGCTGACCAGCGCAGAATACGCCGGGGGGCAATCCCACCGGAAGGATGGTGTAGTTGTACGGCTTCGGCATACTCGCAGCAGCGTCGTACCTGGTAGGTTCGCTGCCCGGGGAGTCGATCTCGGCCAAAATAAAGGAGTGGATCAGGCGGAGGGGGTTCGATCCCTCAGTTATCAGGCTTAACGGCTCTCGCTGGGCGAGGATCGTCTCGCCCGTCCTCGGCGAGATCCCCACGATCACGGTGAACACCGTGAAAGGGCTGTCTGTGGTGTTTGCCGCCAGGGTGTTCGTCGGCTCGCAGATCGGGATGATGATCGCGGGCCTGTTCGCCGTCATGGGGCACGCGTGGCCGTTCCTGGGCTACTCCCCGCGGCAGAAGGGCATATCGGTCGCCACAGGGGCGATGGCCCCGATCGCGCCTGCCTCGCTCCTCATCATGCTTGCGGTGTGGGTCGCGGCATTCCGCCTGACCCGGTTCACGTCCGTCAGCACCGTGCTCAGCTTCGGCCTCCTTCCATTGATCCTCTACCTCGTTCGCCACCACGACGTGTTCGTGATATATGGCGTTCTCATGTCCGCCATGGTGCTGATCCAGATGGCCGGCGGCCTGGCCAGGATCTCGGAGGGCAAGGCCCCTCCTGTCGACGAAGGCGGCTCGATCCTCGGGGAAGAGGACGAGGCGGACGAGGATGAGCCCGTGCGCAAGAAGAAGACCGGGCTCCGCGTGGCCGCCGCCATCGTCAGCCTCCTCGTGGCGGTCTTCTGGTTCGGCAACAAGTACGTCTACCGGGGTTTCGGGCTTCAGATAGGGGTCGTGCGCGGCGGAAGCCCCGACCTCAAGGTTATCGCGCTCACGTTCGACGACGGCCCTGACCCGGTATGGACCCCAAAGGTGCTCGACATCCTCAAGGAGAACGACGTCCGTGCGACGTTCTTCCTGGTCGGACGGCACGTGGAGAAGTACCCCGCGATCGCCAGGCGCATTGTCGATGAGGGCCACTCGGTGGGCAACCACAGCTACTCTCATCTCAACATGCCGCTCCTCTCGGGCAAGAAGGCAGAGGACGAGATCGACAGGTGTGAAGAGGCGATCGAGAATGTGTGCGGCGTGCGTACGGTGCTCTTTCGGCCCCCGCGAGGTCTTGCACAGGCAGCGGTTCGCCATCTGTTAATCCAGAAGCGGTACACGATCGTGTTATGGAAGCTCAGTTCGCGCGACTGGGCCGAGCCCTCTTACAGGGAAATAGTCTCGACGTGCGCCGGCGCGCGCGGTGGCGACATCATCCTTTTCCACGACAGCGGCAGCCTGCTGAGCGCCCAGGGCGGCAGCAGGGCGGCCACCGTGAGGGCGCTGCCCTTGATCATCAAAGATCTGAGGAGCAAGGGCTTCCGGTTCGTCACCGTGGACCAGCTGATAGTCCTGTCCGACCTTAGCGGCAACCCGCCCGCCGCGCAGGAGTAGGCAAGTACGGCCGAGCAATACCGCGGAACCGCGAGTGAAACCCCGATCATTCCCCGCAAGTAGATGAAACGCGGCCAGTTATTGTGAAAGTCATCACTTATCTACTTGACACCTGTAAAGTCCGGCTCGATAATAGTAAATGGCAAGAGATGTGCGATCCAAACCCGGGCCTGTCGGAGGGACTGCCGTGATAGGTGAACGCCTGAAGAAGCTCAGGATGAACTGTCATATGTCGGTCAGGAACCTGGCTGCCAGCGTGGGGGTCACCCCAAGCTTCATTTACCAGATCGAGCAGGGCAAGGTATCGCCCTCGTTCTCGACTCTGAAAGGTATAGCCGGCGCGCTCAATACGAGCGTCGCATTGCTCGCCGGGGACGACCTGCCCGAGGAATGGGAGGTCGTCAGGAAGGATCGCAGGCGGCACATTGTCACCGGGGATCCCGGTGTCAGGGTGGAGCTCCTGAACTTCCTCGGCCCGCGGAACAAGAAGATGCAGCCGGTTGCCCTGCGGCTCGAACCCGGCGCGACCCAGCAGGGATTCATATACAGCCACGACAGGGAAGACCTCGTCTACGTGCAGGAAGGCACCATCGAGGTCTCGTTCGGCCGAAAGGCATACACGCTGAACGAGGGGGACGTGGCCTATTTCATGTTCGAGCACCCCGCGGTTGTCCGTAACCCGGGTGACCGTACCGCGGTGGCGCTCTGGATCGTCTGCCCGCCCGGCGCGTGAACCGCCGGTGACGGGTTGTCGGTGGAAGGGGGTTTCTTCTGGTGACGGCGGCTGAGGCTCAGAGGAAGTTTTCAAAGCTCAACGAGATCGTGTCCAAGCACGGACGGAAGGCGACGAACCTGGTTGCCATACTCCAGGACGTGCAGGCGGAGTACCGGTACCTCCCGGAGGAAGTGCTGGCGTACGTCGCTACTGCGCTGAGGATCCCGCCATCGGTCGTGTTCGGCGTGGCGACCTTCTACTCGCAGTTCTCGCTGAGTCCCAAGGGGAAGTACGTGATAAAGGTATGTGACGGCACCGCCTGCCACGTCCGGGGTTCGGACCACGTCTGCTACGCAATCAAGCAGGCGGCCGGCCTCAAGGACGATGAGATCACGACGCAGGACCTGAAGCTCACGGTGGAGCCGGTCGCGTGCCTGGGGGCGTGCGGTCTGGCGCCCGCGGTCATGGTCAACGACGTCGAGGTTCACGGCCAGATGACGCCCGAAGAGGGCAAGAAGCTGGTGGAGAGCCTGCTCAAGCGAGAGGACGGTCCGCAGGAGCAGTCGACGGAGGGGCCTTCGTCTCAACCTGTCACGTTCAAGATATCGCGCAAGGGAGACCTGGTCGCGTCGGCGGAGAAGGCCGAATCCGCGATGAGGTCCGAGAAGGCAAGGATCCTTGTATGCGCCGAGACGGCGTGCGTCGCCAACGGCTCGCTCAAGGTGTACGAGGAGATCAGGAGGATCGTGGCCTCCAGGGGGCTGCTGGCCGACGTGTCGCTGGTCACCGAGGGACCCCGCGCCGCCGGGAAGGTGGGCGTCGTCAAGGCCGGCTGCCACGGGTACTGCCAGATAGGGCCGCTCGTGAAGATAGAGCCCGGCTCGGTCATGTACATCAAGGTCAAGCCGGAGGACGCCGAGGACATAGTCGGAAAGACCATTGAGAAGAACGAGATCGTCGAGAGGCTACTATACAAGGACCCCGCGACTGGGAAGGTCGCGCGGAGCGAGAGCGAGATCCCGTTCTACAGTGGTCAGAAGAAGATAGTCCTGCGGACTTGCGGGCTCATCGATTCCGAGGACATCGAGGAGTACATCGCGATCGGGGGATACCAGGGACTCGCAAAGGCACTCACCGAAATGATGCCGGAGCGGGTCATCGAGGAAGTGACCGCGTCCGGCCTCAGGGGTCGCGGCGGCGGTGGATTCCCCACAGGCAAGAAGTGGCAGTTCGCCAGGCAATCGAAGGGCGACAAGAAGTACGTCGTGTGTAACGCGGATGAGGGCGACCCGGGCGCGTTCATGGACAGGAGCGTGCTCGAGGGTGACCCGCACCGCGTGCTCGAGGGCATGATGATCGCGGGATACGCGGTCGGAGCGGACGAGGGATACATCTACTGTCGCGCGGAGTACCCGCTCGCTGTGAAGAGATTCCGCAAGGCGATCGCCGACGCCGAAGGCTCTGGCCTCCTGGGCGACAACATCCTCGGGACGGGGTTCTCGTTCAGGGTGACGCTGAAGGAGGGCGCCGGGGCGTTCGTGTGTGGCGAGGAAACGGCGCTCCTGCAGTCAATCGAGGGTAAAAGGGGCATGCCGAGGCCGAGGCCGCCGTTCCCTGCGGTGTCAGGCCTGTGGGGCAAGCCCACCCTGATCAACAACGTTGAGACCTATGCAAATGTCCCGTACATCATCGCGAACGGGGCGAAGGCTTACAACAAGTATGGCACGGCGAAGAGCGCAGGCACCAAGACGTTCTCGCTCGCGGGCCAGGTCGCCCGCACGGGGCTCATCGAAGTCCCGATGGGCATGACCCTGCGCGAGGTCGTGTTCGGCATTGGCGGCGGGATGAGGCGCGAGAGGCCCTTCAAGGCGGTCCAGATCGGCGGACCGTCGGGCGGATGCCTCACAAAGGACCACCTGGACCTGCCGCTCGAGTACGAGGCGCTGACGTCCGTAGGCGCCATGGTCGGTTCCGGCGGCCTCGTCGTGGTCGACGACGGCACCTGCATGGTCGAGATGGCGAAGTTCTTCATGGGCTTCGTGCAGAGCGAGTCGTGCGGCAAGTGTGTTCCCTGTCGCGAGGGGACCAAGCGCATGCTCGACCTCCTCAAGAAGATCACCGAGGGCAAGGCGACCGAGCAGGACGTCGACCTGCTGTACGAGACTGCGATGAACGTGAAGAACAGCGCCCTGTGCGGCCTCGGTAAGACGGCGCCGAACCCCGTGCTCACCACCATGAAGTACTTCAGGGACGAGTACATGGCGCACGTCCGGGAGAGGCGGTGCCCCGCCGGCGTGTGCAAGGCGCTGGTGAAGTACGGGATAGAGGCGTCCAGGTGCAAGGGATGCGGTGTGTGCGCGAAGGCGTGCCCCGCGGGCGCGATATCCGGCGAGATCAAGAAGCCTTACGTGATCGATCAGGACGCGTGCACCAAGTGCGGCACGTGCGTGGAGAAGTGCAAGTTCGGCGCCATCGGGGTGTCGTAACGGCGGGGAGGAGATCAGGATGGCAGATAGCGCAACCGCGGCCGCGGCTGTGACCGCGACTCAGGGCCGCGTGAACCTGAACGGCCGGCTGGTACCCATCAGGGGCGAGAGAAATGTGCTCGAGCTGGCCAGGAACAATGGAATTGAGATCCCGTCGTTCTGCTACCACTCGGAGCTCAGCGTTTACGGGGCGTGCAGGATGTGTCTCGTGGAGGTAGACGGAATGGGCCTCCAGGCGTCGTGCTCCATCGAGCCGCGCGAGGGCATGGTCATCAGGACGAACACGGAGCAGGCGCAGAAGATACGCAAGATGATCCTGGAGCTCATCCTGGCGGAACACGACAGGGAGTGCACGACCTGCGGTAAGAACTGGCAGTGCAAGCTGCAGCGGCTGGCCGACCAGGTGGGCGTCTCGACGATAAGGTACGGCGGGAAGCCGGCGGATGGCAGCCCCGCGGCCAGGGCTCAGTTCGCGATGGACACGAGCAGCCCGTCCATCGTCAGGGACCCGAAGAAGTGCATCCTGTGCGGTGACTGCGTGAGGATGTGCCGCGAGGTCCAGGGCGTCGGCGTGCTCGAGTTCGCGCACCGCGGCCCGAAGACTGCCGTCGTACCGGCGTTCGGGAAGAATCTGGCGGACGTCGAGTGCATCAACTGTGGCCAGTGCGTGGCCGTGTGCCCCACGGGCGCGCTCACGGCGAAGCCCGAGATAGACAGGGTGTGGGGCGCCATACACGACCCGTCGAAGACGGTGGTCGTGCAGATAGCCCCCGCTGTCCGAGTGGCGCTCGGCGAGGAGTTCGGCCTGCCGGCGGGCGAGGCGGCCACCGGCAAGATAGCCAGCGCGCTCAGGATGATAGGCGTGGACAAGGTGTTCGACACAGTGTTCACCGCCGACATGACGGCACTTGAGGAGACGCTCGAGTTCCTCGAGAGGAAGAGCGGCGGCGGCAGACTCCCGATATTCACGTCGTGCTGCCCGGGCTGGGTGAAGTACTGCGAGCAGTTCCACCCCGAACTCCTGGACAACCTGTCGACGTGCAGGTCGCCGCAGCAGATGTTCGGTGCGCTGGTGAAGAAGTTCTACGCGAAGAAGCTCGGCAAGAGCCCGAAGGAGGTGTTCGTGGTCTCTATCATGCCCTGCACCGCCAAGAAGTTCGAGGCGCAGCGGCCAGAATTCACTACGGAGGATTCGCGCGATGTCGACGCCGTGCTGACAACGGTGGAGGCGGCGGCAATGTTCAAGCAGGCCGGTATACTGTTTGACGCGATCGAACCTTCGGCGCTCGACGCCCCGTTCGGCATGGTGAGCGGCGCAGGCGTGATTTTCGGCGCGAGCGGCGGCGTGATGGAGGCTGTTGTGAGGACGGCGTACGCCCTCACGACCGGCGGGGATCTCGGTGACATCGAGTACGAGCCGGTTCGCGGGCTGGACGGCATCAAGAAGGCCGGGGTCCAGCTAGGCTCCCAGAAGATCCGGATGGCCGTGGTGTCAGGCCTCTCGAATGCTGAGCGGCTGATCGAGGCGATCGAGGACGGTAGCGAATCGTACGACGCCGTGGAGGTCATGGCCTGCCCCGGCGGGTGCGTCGGCGGCGGGGGACAACCGGTGTCGAGCGGCGCGCAGCCGCTGGCGGTAGCGGGCGGGCGTAAGGCGCAGAGGATCTCCGGTTTGTACTCGATAGACCGCGAACTCCAGATAAAGAATCCAAAGGAGAACCCCTTCCTGGACAAGGTATACGCCGAGTGGCTCGGGAAGCCCGGCGGGGAGGTGGCGCATCACGCGCTGCACACCCACTACGTACACCGCAAGAGGATCAAGGAAGAGCGCATCGCGGGAATACTGCGGTCGACCGAGCCGGATGCGGTGGACGTCTCGGTGTGTGTCGGGACAGGCTGCTTCCTGAAGGGGTCCTACGACGTGCTCGACAGGTTCCTCGGCGCGGCGAAGAAGAACGGCGTGGAGAAGAAGGTCAACCTCCAGGCGACGTTCTGCCTGGAGCGCTGTGGTGAGGGTGTTAGCGTGAAAGTGAACGACGAAATCATTACAGGTGTCAACAAAGCGAACGCCGAATCCGTGTTCGCCGATAATGTGCTGTCGCGGTTGAAGTGACACAGGGCTGAGGCTGGGCAGGGACGCAGGGCGAGTGCGCCTGCCCAGCCCGGCGCCTACCCGGGGGATGTGATACGGGTTGGTGACAATCGAGATCTGCATGGGTAGCTCGTGTTTCCTCAGGGGCTCGGGAGAGATCGTGGAGATCTTGAAGAAGCTCCTCGCTTCGCGCGGCCTGGAGCACAGGGTCGTGCTCAAGGGGAGCTTCTGCATGGAACGCTGCACCAACGGCGTTACGTTGAAGATCGGGGACAAGGTATTCACGCAGGTACACAAGGAAGATGTCGAGGGGTTGTTCCAGGGCGAGGTCCTGCCTGCCCTGGAACTCGGCTCGTGAAGCCGGGGGGTGATCCTGTGCCCGTAATCAGCACCATTGAAGCGCGGTGCAAGGACTGCTACAGGTGTCTCAGGTCCTGCCCCGTGAAGGCGATACGGTTCGTGGGGGGCTCGTCCAAGTCCGAGCTCAGGGCCAAGGTCATGGGCGAGCGATGTGTGCTGTGCGGGACGTGCCTCCTCGTCTGCCCCCAGAAAGCGAAGAAGGTCCGCCCCGACGTCGACAAGGTCAAGGATCTGATCCGCAACGGCCGCGAGGTCATCGCGAGCCTGGCGCCGTCGTTCGCCGGCGCGTTCGTGAGCGAACGCCACGGGCGCGTGGTGTCAGCCCTGAGGAAGCTCGGCTTCAGCAGGGTGGAGGAGACCGCGTACGCGGCGGGTCCCGTGGCGGAGGAGCACGCTTGTACTGCGGGGGATGTCCCCCCGCCGTCGATAACCAGCTCCTGCCCTGTCATAGTCAACCTCATCGAGATGTATTACCCCGGAGTGATGCCGCACCTTGCGCCGGTGGTTTCGCCTATGGTCGGCCACGCGCGCTACCTGAAAGCGGCGCACCCCGGTTCCGCTGTCGTCTTCGTGGGACCCTGCGTCGCAAAGAAGGAAGAGGCCGAGCCCAGTGGCGAGGTCGACGCAGCCCTCACTTTCGCCGAACTCGCCGACTGGCTGCGGCAGGAGCACGTCGACGTATCGTCGCTCGATGAATCGTCGTTCGACGGCCCTGCGCCGGACGTATCACGGCTGTTCCCGCTGGACGGCGGGCTCTTGAAAACGGCTGCCCTGCCCACCGACATGCTGTCGGAGGAATACCGCGTAGTAACCGGGCTCGACAACTGCATGCAGTTCCTGCAGGAGGTCAGGTCCGGCGGCGACTCCGTGAAGCGGATGAAGATGGTCGAGATGCTTGCCTGCGCGGGCGGGTGCATCTCAGGCCCTGGACTCGTTACATGCGAAGGCGTGGAGCCGGACTCGAACTCGAGACGCCGCGCGGTACTGCAGTATTACCACGCCCGCTCGGGCGCCGGAGCCGTGGCCGGTGAAAACAGCGAAAGCGATGTTCGGCCCGAGATCGACCTCCGGCGGGGCTACTCCGACCGGAGACCCGATACGCTGGCCCCGGACGAAGTCACGATCCGCGGCATCCTCGCCCAGACAGGGAAGATGGGCCCGGACGACGAGCTGAATTGCGGCGCGTGCGGGTACGGTTCCTGCCGCGAGAAAGCGGTCGCGGTGTTCCACGGCTTCGCGGACATCCAGATGTGCATGCCGTACATGCGCGAGCGCGCCGAATCCATGTCCAATGTTATCATATCGACCACCCCGAACGGGATCATCGTCGTCAACCCGAGGCTTGACGTTGTCGAGGTCAACCGTGCGGCTGAGGCGATGTTCGGTTGCAGCGCTCAAAAGGTTGTCGGCAAACCCCTGTCGACTATCATCGACCCGTCCAACTTTGAGAAGGCGCTCGAGACAAAGAGGCTGCTCAGGGTGAGAGTAGGGTACCCTGAGTACTCGCTGAACACCGACCAGTCGATCTTCTACGTGGACAAGGAAAACGTGGTCATCGGCATATTCGTGGACAGGACCGAAGAGGCAAAGCGGCGCAGCGAGGAACAGAAGACGCGGCAGTCTGTCGTGAGCCGAGCGCAGGAGGTCATCGACAAGCAGATGAAGGTCGCCCAGGAGATCGCGGGCCTGCTTGGCGAGACCACCGCCGAGACTAAGGTCCTGCTCACCAGGTTGATTGAATTGATGCAGAAGGAATGAGCAAGATGCCAGCGCGGCCGGAAGGGCTGTTCATCGAGATCGGGAAGTCCCAACTGAATAAGGCTGGCGAGGAGCTCTGCGGGGACTCGATCGACATCAGCCACACCGCCGACTCGACCATCGTCATCGTGTCGGACGGCCTCGGGAGCGGCGTCAAAGCCAACATCCTGTCCTCTCTGACGACGAGGATAGCCTCGACGATGCTCAAGAGCGGTTGCAAGATCGACGAGGTCATCGGGACGCTGGCATCGACGCTTCCGGTCTGTAAGGTGAGGCACCTCGCATACAGCACGTTCAGCATCTTGCAGATATTCAAGGATGGAAGGGCATACCTGGCCGAATACGACAATCCCGCCGTGTTTGCCGGTGGCAAGAACGGCTCCCCGCCGCTGTCGTTCAATGAGAGGAAAGTCGGGGAGAGGAGCATCAGGGAAACGTATTTCACGGTGGACGACGGCGACTGGCTGTGCCTTGTGAGTGACGGCGTGCTGCACGCCGGCATCGGCGGGATCTGGAATCTGGGCTGGGGCTGGGACAGGGTAGGCGCCTACGTGCAGCAGCTCGCCACCAAGGACCTTCCCGCGGAGGAGTTCGCCGCGGAAATCACCGCACTGTGCAAGAAGCTCTACGGCGGCAAGCCCGGTGACGACGCTTCCGCCGTGGTGGTCAGAATCCGCGCGCCACGAACGGTGACCGTGCTTGTCGGGCCACCGAGGGAGCCGGCCGACGACCCGAAGGTGGTAGCGAAGCTCGCGCGGGCGCCGGGGAAGAAGGTCGTCTGCGGCGGCACCACGGGGAACATGGTCGCACGCGTCCTCGGAAAGAAGATCGAGGTGGACCTGGGCTGCGCCGATGGCGAAGTCCCGCCGATCGGCGTCATCGAGGGCATCGACCTGGTCACCGAGGGGATGCTTACCCTCGTCAGGGTACTCAACAATCTGAAGGAAGGCGTGCCCCTGTCGAGGATGTTCTTCAACACTGACGGCGCCAGCATCTTGACGGTGACTCTTCTCCAATCGGACAGGGTTCATTTCATAGTCGGGAGGGCGATAAACCCCGCGCACCAGAGTCCCGGGGTTCCGCCGCTCCTGGCGCTGAAGCCGCAGATCATCGACGATATCGTGAGGCATCTCAGGCGGCTCGGCAAGCGGGTGACAGTGGAGTACCATTAGAGGCCCGCCGGCGAGCCGAGCCCTGGCTCATTCGTGGACAGGTTTCGGGTAACCTCAACTCCAGGTACCCTTTGAACGCAGGAGACTACCCCCTCCTGCATTTTCTTTTTGGAGGACGTCCGGCGCCGGCCAGGGCGTCCCGGCGGATCGTACGGTGGGGCCGCGGAGGGGGCGGCCCAAGGCAAAACCGCAGGTGCGCTGCTGTATTACTGGGTTTCCGTGGTTTTGACAATGGGTGCCGGCCGTGCTATCATAGTCGTGCGTGTTGCGCAATATGGAGCGTCGGGCTGTAGCGCAGTTTGGCTAGCGCGCCTGAATGGGGTTCAGGAGGTCCCGAGTTCAAGTCTCGGCAGCCCGACCATGAAGAATTTGAGCCGCAGCCATTGCGGCTCTTTTGTTTGATACACGCTCGTTGGTAAATATACTGTTGGCCCCTTTGCCTGCCCAAGATCGCAGAGGTCCAGAAAGGATAACATTTTCCCCGGAGGGGCTAGTTGCATCGTCGCAGAGGACAGCCACCTCAGCGCAGTAAAGGATTCTCCAGTTCCAGAACGAGGTTGTCTTTCGGTTCCGGGAGCCGCGCGGGATGGAGCGTGGGACGAAGACGGATCAGTGGACAGTAGTGCCAGCGCGCCACCAAGACAAATCCGCGCCCGGATGAGGATCCCTAGAAGGAATTCCTCGGGGGGTAACGAACTATTTCACAAACCCAATTAAGTCCTGCGCATGGACTGATGACCGCGGGTCATCTGGAGATGCGAAACGGCAATTCACCTGTCAGTCCGGATCCGTCGGTCCGGCGCTACGCAGGCGAAAACCCCGCAAACAGCAGGACCTCTTCAGTGAGGTGATGCGTAGCGGGGTTTTGTTGCAGTGATGGCCGGCTTTGGGAATATCGGGGGGATGGATGAATGGGTTTTGGGGCGTCGGGTCCAACGGAGTCGCGGACCATTTTCGTCACTGGATACGCCCGGATTCCCGAGGGGATCACAGCAAACCAGCTGTACAAGGTTCTGGGCATCGGGGTGGAGATAGACCCAAGGACGGAAGTCATAATCGATGCCGACTGCACCCTCGCGACAACGGTTGGCAAGAGCTTCTTCAAGAAGCTGGTCGTGGGCTACGACCTGGGCGTCGGGATCGAGCCGCTCGTGCAGAGGTTCGAGCGGAGATATCACGGCTCAGCGCAAAAAGCCATCATAGCGGCCTTGCGGGTAATCGAACAGCGGTACATAGCGTACAAGACGGGTTGCCCTGTCGAGGAAGAGGAATGAGATAAGCTGGTAATCTGGTAAGCCGGCGTACAAGGGCATAACGTTGATTGGGGAACCTGCTCGCTTCGGCGGGACAGCGACCTGTGATCACGATGTCAGCCTCAAGGGCGGATGCGCCCCCACGGCGACAAACCTGATCTCACCTTGAATGGTGCGGGTCAGGTTTTTGTTTGATAACAACTTCAGGGAGGCATGAGCATGACGTCTGACCTGAGCGACAGGATCAAGTGCCGAAGACTCCTGGGTAAGGTTGTGACGGCGCAGGAAGCCGCGGATCTCGTCCGGGACGGCATGACCATCGGCGCCAGCGGGTTCACTCCAGCCGGTTACCCCAAGGCTGTGCCGCTGGCTCTGGCGGAGAGAGTGAAGCGCACGGGCGAGAAACTCAAGGTCAACCTTCTGACGGGGGCTTCGGTTGGTCCCGAGCTCGACGGCTCACTGGTCACCGCGGGGGTCGTGCGGAAGCGGATGCCGTACCAGACCACCAACGCGATGAGGGATGCCATCAACAAGGGTGACGTGCTGTATCTCGACGAGCACCTCAGCCACGTCGCCCAGCGGTGCAGGTACGGGTTCTACGGCCCGCTCGACATGGCCATCATCGAGGCAGTCAAGATCACCGAGGACGGGCACATCATTCCGTCCACGTCGGTCGGCAACTCGCCCACCTTTGTGAAGCAGGCGAAGCAGGTGATCGTGGAAATCAACACCAGCCAGCCGTTGGATCTGGCCGGCATGCACGACATATATATACCGGATGATCCGCCCGCAAGGAAGCCCATCCCCATCACATCTCCGGAGCAGCGGATAGGCACCGAGTACATCCCCTGCGGCCCCGACAAGATAGCCGCTATCGTGGTCACGGACATAAAGGACAACGTGAGGCCCCTGGCTCCCATCGACGACGTGGCGAGGGCGATCGCGGGGCACCTCGTGGAATTCTTCGAGCACGAAGTGGAAATAGGCAGGCTGCCGCCGAGGCTTCTTCCTCTCCAGTCCGGCGTGGGTAGTGTCGCGAACGCGGTCCTTGCGGGCCTCCTGGACTCCAAGTTCACCGGCATGACATTCTATTCAGAAGTCATCCAGGACTCCGCGCTGGATCTCCTGGACGCAGGGAAGTTCACGATCGCGTCCGGCACCTCGCTCACACCCTCGCCCGAAAGGCTCCCACTCATGTACTCAAAGATGAACCAGTACAGGAAGCAGATCATCCTGAGGCCACAGGAGATCTCGAACAACCCCGAGGTCGTGCGCCGGCTCGGCAGCATCGCGATGAACACCGCGATCGAGTGCGATATCTACGGGAATGTCAACTCCACCAGCATCCTCGGGACCAGGATGATGAACGGTATCGGCGGGTCCGGCGATTTCTCCAGGAACGCCTACCTGACGATCTTCTCGACCGAGTCGGTCGCCAAGAACGGGGCGATTTCGTCGATTGTCCCGATGTGCTCGCACGTCGACCACACGGAGCACGAGGTGCACGTGGTAGTGACGGAGCAGGGGCTCGCGGACCTGAGGGGCCTGTCGCCGAAGGAGAAGGCCAGGGTCATCATCGACAACTGCGCGCACCCCGAGTACAGGGCACTTCTGAGGGAGTACCTGGACGCCGCGGTGAAGGCGGGCGGCCACACGCCGCACATCCTGAAGGAAGCGCTGTCGTGGCACGTCAAGTTCATTGAGTCCGGAGATATGCGGAAGCGCTGAGGCGCTTTCGCTTCATCTCAAATTAAATCAGGGGAGGGGTCTCAGTGTCGCCAGCCATCCTTACATTACTGATCTTGTTGGGTGCGGTGTTATGCTTCCTGTTTGAGGTGTTCCCGCTCGCCATCACATCGCTTCTGGTGGTGGTAGCCCTTTCGGTGAGCAAGGTCCTCACCCCAAAAGAGGCCCTGGCGGGGTTCTCGAACGACACGACAATCTTGATCTGGTTCATGGCCCCCGTCGGTGAGGCGCTGTTCAAGACAGGGTTCGGCAACTGGATAGGTCAGAAGGCTCTGGCATGGGCCGGCAAGAGCCAGATCAAGCTCATCGCGGCGATCATGACGGCCGCCGCAGTACTATCCGCTTTCAGTAGCAACACTGGGACCACGCTCGTCATGGCGCCCCTCGTAGTGGCCATGGCGGCGGTCGTCGAGGTTAGCCCGAGTGTCCTGCTCCTGCCCCTGGCGTACGCCGCGTCGTTCGGCGGCATGCTCACCCTGATCGGTACGCCGCCGAACATGATCGCAAATGGCGCCCTCAAGGACGCCACCAAGGGCGCCATGCAATTCGGGTTCTTCGATTTCGGCAAGGTGGCCCTGCCCGTTACGATTCTCGGTATCCTGTACATGATGCATATCGGCCGCAAGCAAGTTCCGGCGAGGCTCCCCGTCGCCAAGGCCGCGGACATAAAACAACAGGCTTACAAAACCGACAAAATGTGGACGTCCGTCGCCATTCTCGTCATCGTCGTCGTGGCCATGTTCTTTGAGCAGCAGATTTCGCAGTTCGGGCTCAACCTGGCGGTCATCGCGGTAGCGGGCGCGATCCTGACCGTGGTCACCAGGTGCCTCACTATCAAGGAGTTCCACGGCAGCGTGGAGTGGACGGCCGTCATCCTGTTCGCTGGAATGCTCCCGCTCGGCACCGCCATGCAGAAGACCGGCGCCGCGAAGATGGTGGCGGAGTGGTTCATCAAGTTGCTGCCATCGCCCAGCCCTATGCTGCTGACCGCCATGGTCATCCTGGGCGCGGGCGTCCTGGCGCAGTTCATGTCGCACACCGCGGCGACCAGCATCCTGGCCCCGGTGTGCGTGGCGCTCGCCGGGCAGCTGAAGGTAAGCCCGGCGCCCCTCCTGATGGCGCTGTGCCAGGCGACCTCGATAGCCATGGCCACCCCGATCGGGACGCCGCCGAACGTCATCGTGTACGAGAAGGGCGGCTACAAGTTTTCCGACTTCACGGTAACCGGACTGCCGATATTCATCTTCAGCTGGATCATCCTTACGATCCTGGTGCCGGTGGTCATCCCATTCTAGGCCACACCCCGCCTGGAAAACTGAGAGGGGCCGTGAATCTCGCGGCCCCTCAATAATCCCCCCGGGCGGCCGGGCGATCCCTACGGCTGCGTGGGTGCCTGGATCCTGAGGGTGTTCACGGTGACCGAACTCTGATCGCTGGTGGCGGTCTCGCGGTCGCCTTCCGCAAACACCGCGACATATTTGCCGGATTGCCCCGGCGTGAACTGGTACGAGTATTTTCCGTCCGAACCGGTGGTCACCGTGGCCTTGAGCGTTCGCTGCTGGATCACTGCAGTGCCCGTCACGGCTGCCTCCGTGACCTCGTATATCTTCACGGGTTTGCCGGCCACCGGGCTGGATACGGCTATCACGTCCGAGACCTGTATGCGGCTGGTAAGTTCCCCGGTCAATGTGACTGACTGTCCGGCCAGGATGGCCACCGTCCCTGGCTCCAGCGCGATGTTATACTGGACCTGCGGCTGGGTGACTGCAATCACGGCCTGGTTGCTCGCCGCAAGTTCCTGGGTGCCCTCCGAGTAGACGGCGACGAAGGTCCCATTCTGGGCCGGTGTGAACTCGTACGAATACTCGCCGCCGCTGCCCGTGGTTACGGTGGCCTTCAGTGCCCGCTGCGTCGAGCGTGCGGCCGCGCTAGATGTGACCTCGTATATCTTGATCTGCTTCCCGGGGAGCGGCGTACCCGTACTGACTGCGATGACGGTGGCCGGGCGCGACGTCAGGGCGCCACTCAGCGTGACAACCTGCCCCGCTGTCACTGAGGCCTGCGCCGGCCGCAGCGTAAGGTCGTAAACAAGCGCGGCCCTGGTCAGGGTGATTGTCGACGTGTCGCTCCTCGCCAGTTCCTGGTCGTCCTCAGAGAACAGGGCTACGTAGGTGGCGGTCTCTGCGGGGGCGAAGGAAAATTTGTAGACGCCGTCACCCGCGGTGGTCACGGTCCCCTTGAGGGTCTTGACCTCGTCGCCGCCGGTTGTGGCGCCCTGCTCGACCTTGAATATCCTGACGGTCTTGCCCGCGACCGGGGTCTCCGGCGCCGCCGTTGCGGCTGTCTGGGCCGTGGTCGTCAGTTTGCCGCTCAGGGTTACGGTCTGGCCGTACGTCACCGTGGCGGCGTCCGGCTCGAGGGTCAGGTTATACTGAGCAAGCGGGATGATGGGCATCTGCAGCAGCCGGAGGTGCGTGAAATCGAGCCAGTTGGGGTCGAGCACCCGCTTGCCCGGCCCAACGTCCAGGTACCTGATACCCGGCGACGGCATGTAAGCCACCCTTTTCAGCCTGTCGCGGGCTTCGGCCACCTGGCGTTTTTCGGCATCGCTCTTTGCCTTCCCGGCGCCGGGAATCTGCACGGACGCCGGCAGCGACTGGGTTACTGTGTAGTCCTTCATCTGGGTGTGGAGGTGCACCGGCTCTCTCGTGGGGATGAACGGTATCGGCCTGAGTGTCGGGTCGCCAAGGAATACCTGGCTGTAATACCGTTTCGGAGAGCCGGGGTCCGGCGGATTCTTCGCCCAGTTCGATGGCCAGGCGTCGTAGCTCATGTACGCGCGCTGGTTCAGCATGTACGACTGGCCCAGGTTCATGCCGGAGGCCAGCATCTTGTAGAAGACGCCGGTGTCGTGCGGGCCGACCGTGGTGTTGCCCAGCACGGCGAGCGCGCCCGATTTGAACAGGTATTCCGTCCCAAGGTTGTTCGCCCTGGTGTAGTCCGATGTGTCGCATCCCTGGAGGTAGTAGAAGAGGGCCTTCCAGTTCACCGCCGCGTGGAAAATCGACCCTTCGGGGGACCACGCCCAGTCCTTCTTCGAGTCGTCCCAGTAATGCTGCCCGAACTCGTGTACGTTCGGGCCGGAATGCATCAGTGATTCCACCCAGAGGAACCGGCCGTTCTTGAGCCGCGCCTCGTAATCGGACGACCAGGTGATGTTCTTGCCGTTGACGTAGCGGTTCACCGGGGCGGACGACGCTGCAGTGCCGCTGTCCGCCACGATCGGGCCGGGCCATACCTCGGCTATCGAGTTGACCAGCGAGGGGGCCATATCCTTCCAGTCGTTATCGTAATACAGCATCCTGTCGCGGCAGGCCACGTCCTCGCCCTTCTGCCCCTGGGGGATCTGTGGGTAGTGGCCGTGTCTATAGGCGTGATTCTGCGTGAAGTACTCGTTTATCATCTGGGCCTCTTTCGCAGGGTCGGGCTTGCCCGTACCAGGATCCAGGCACAAGGGGCCGGGCATGATCCGCCCTATCCACAGCTCGGGCTTCGCCCCACCCTTGCCGTGGTCCGGGAGGGTCTTCCACTTCGGCGAATTGAAGTCGTCTACCGTGCATTCCGAATCGATCGGGATTATGTTTGGGTCGACAGTGGATATGAACGGATTGCCCTCGTCGTCGACATAGTCCCAGTTCCCGTTCATGTCGGTGAGATACAGGTCGCAGGCGAAAGTTCCCTCGTACGGCTGTCCCTTGTCGTTCTTGCCTATTCGCTGGTGGACCCAGGGGATTGGGAGATCGCCGACGAGTACGACGCCCGACCCGTACTTGAAGTCGTCGAGTGACAGATTGTTAACCAGCACCGCCCCGGCCAGCCCCGCCCACCACTGCCTGATGAACTGCTTGAGGTCGCGGTGGTCGCCCCAGGCTGTCATGTAGACGTCAGATGCGTACCCTTCGGCCGCGAGATCGGCTGTGTACGTTGCTATAGATGACTTGACGGCGTTGTACACATTATGGTCGACGAGGACGAGCACGGTTCCGAGCCTGGTTGGCCTCGAGGCATTCCTCGACTCCGGCTTCCGCTGCGCCCAGAACGTGCCGTGTACGCCCGTGAGGTCCGCCGTCACTGCCTGTACGCCGGCCTTGGCCTTGACCAGCACCTTCCGCTCGGTTCCATCCCAATCGACGGCCGCTCCGAGCGCCTCGCTTACGAAACGCACCGGCACCATCGTCCTGTCGTTCACGATCTTCGGCGCGACGTCGAGGGGTACTTGCTCATCCTGGCTGGTAGTGGGGCCGTTCTCCTGAGCGAACCCGTCAACCCATGGCAGCAGCTCGGTAACGATCGAGGCCTGCGGGTTGCCGACCTGAAGGCTGATCGTCCTCCTGCCCTTCCTGGCGGTGATGCGCCTTTCCGCCCCGTTCCACTCGATAGTGGCGCCGAGCGCTTCGAAGATGGCGCGGAGCGGAACGAGCGTCCGCCCCTGGTCGATGATCGGGGCCACGTCCAGCGAGAGCGGGTTATCGTCGACGAGTACCCGGATCTCATTCGGCGGCTCGGGTTGTGGGTTGATCGCCGAAGACGGGGCCGAAATAAGGCAGGCGAGCATCGCCGCCAGTAACGATACACATACAATCCTTCGCCCGGGTCCCATCCTGAAAGACCTCCTTCAATCGGGCCGGCCAGGTTTGAGCTGCCAGCCGGATGCGTACGGACCTGCGCCTCCAAATCCAGATTGATTCGCCGCGCTCCCACATTATTCCTGTGGTTGTGCCGGATTCACGGTGGCCGCTATTGTGTTGCCGGGTATAGTGGGATATGATAGGCGATGAGCACAATTCTGTGCACACTGGGCTCTGGGGAAGGTGGTGCGGGTGGACATCATCAGAATAGGGGACAAGGTCGTGAGCAGGGAGCGAATTGTCCACGCCATCGACAGGATCCTGGAACTCCGGGCGTCGGGGCTCCCCCAGCAGGAAGTGGCCGCCCGGATGGCGATAGACCGTGCGTTCGTCTCGAAGGTCGAGAGCATGGGCGAGGTCAGGCGCGGCGGAAGAGTGGCGCTCATCGGCTTCCCTGTCGGGAACAAAGAGGAACTCCGCCGGGTCGCGTCGTCGGAAGGAGTGGACCTCATTCTTCTGATGAACGACGAGGAAAGGTGGGACTTCGTCCGCGGGAAGAGCGGGGACGTCCTCCTGAACGAGATCATGGGCCTGATTGCCGAGGCGAAGAATTACGACGTGGTCGTTTTCATCGGTTCGGATATGAGGATAAAGCTTGCCGAGGCGCTCCTCGGCCCCAAAGTGGTCGGGATCGAGCTCGGGATCTCGCCCATCAAGGAGGACAAGTACGTAGACCCCAACATGCTGAGGGACACCATAAGGAGTCTCAGGGTCTAGACTTCGCGGATTGGAGATGAGACTGTGAAGAGAATCGTGAGCGTCAGCCTCGGATCCTCGAAGAGGGATCATTCTGTGAGGGTGACGGTGCTCGGCCAGGAATTCCAGGTCGAGAGGGTGGGCACCGACGGCGACATGAACAAGGCCATCCAGATGGTCAAGGACCTCGACGGCAAAGTGGACGTCTTCGGGATGGGCGGGATAGACCTGTACATATGCGCGGGGAACCGGAGGTACATGTTCCGCGACGCCAGGAAGATCGCCGCGGCGGCCAGGAAAACGCCTATGGTCGACGGCTCAGGCCTCAAGAACACGCTCGAGCGCAGGGTGGTCGAATACATCGCCAGGCACGACGTCATCCCGCTCAAAGGGCGCAGAGTGCTCCTCGTCTCAGGAGTTGACCGGTTCGGGATGGCCGAGGCGCTGACCGGGGCCGGCTGCGAGATGATGTTCGGCGACCTGATATTCGCGCTCGGAATCCCGGCCCCCATCAGATCGCTCCGCGCGCTTGACATCCTCGCTCGCCTCATCGCGCCCATCATAGTGCGGCTTCCATTCGAGATGGTGTACCCGACGGGCAAGAAGCAGGAGTCCACTACCCCGAAGTACGCTCGCTACTACCACTGGGCGGACATCATCGCGGGGGACTACCATTTCATCCGCAGGTACATGCCGGTGCATCTGGACGGCAAGGTGATCCTGACGAACACGGTCACGTCGTCCGACGTGGAGGATCTGAGGGGGAGGGGCGTGGCCACGCTGATTACCACGACCCCCGAACTGGAGGGGCGGTCGTTCGGCACGAACGTAATGGAGGGCCTGCTCGTGGCGCTGTCCGGCAAACCGGCGACAGAGATCACCCCGGCGGATTACCTGGAACTCATAGACAAAATCGGGTTCGTCCCCAGGATCGAACGCCTATCGCGTTAGGGGACGCCCGGTGGGAGGACGGAGCAGAATTGCCTGAGACTGAACTTACCGTAACACATCCTTTTGCGGAGCACGTTAACCCGCACCTCGCGCGGCTCTTGAAGAAGATCAACATGGACAAGTCGTTCGTGCGCGGCGAGGGCTGTTACCTTTACGACTCGGAAGGAAGGCGCTACGTGGACCTCATAGCGTCCTACGGGGCGCTGCCGTTCGGCTTCAACCCGCCCGCGATCTGGGACGCGATTCTCGCGGTTCGCGATACGCTCGAACCCAGTTTCGTGCAGCCGTCGTACCTGAACGCCGCCGGCGAACTCGCCCGGCGGCTCGCGAGCGTCGCGCCCGGCGGGCTGTCGCGCGTGACATTCACGAACAGCGGGGCGGAGGCGGTGGAGGCCGCCATAAAGGCGTGCAGGGCAGCCACGGGCAGGCTGCGGATACTCGCCGCCAGGAACAGCTTCCACGGGAAGACCCTGGGCGCGCTCTCGGCCACCGGCAGAGAGGCGTACCAGAAAGTGTTCGGCGCCCCGGTCGAGGGGTTCGACTTTGTCCCGTACGGTGACGCGCAGGCCATTGAGGGTGTCTTCAAGTCCCGCGGCGGGGAGTACGCCGCGGTGATCCTCGAACCCATACAGGGGGAGGGTGGTATAGTGACGCCCCCGGCGGGCTTCCTCAAAGAGGTCCGCGAATTGTGCGACAGGTACGAGGTCCCGCTAGTCCTGGATGAGATCCAGACCGGCCTGGGTCGTACCGGCAGGCTCTTCGCTTGCGAGGAGGAGGGAGTCGTGCCCGACGTCATGCTCCTCGCGAAGGCGCTGGGCGGCGGGATAGTCCCGATAGGCGCTGTGCTGTGCTCCGAGCGGGTGTACACCGAGGAATTCGCCATGAAACACTCCTCCACGTTCGCGGGTAACACGCTGGCCTGCCGCGCCGGGATCGCCGCGCTCGATCTGCTGACCGCCGGTGAGTGCGCGCTGATCAAGCAAGTCAAGGCAAACGGCGCCGTGCTGAAGGAAGGGTTGGAGGACGTTCAGCGCAGGTACCCGCACGCCCTTCGCTCCATCCGCGGGCGTGGATTCATGCTGGGGCTCGAGTTCGGTATCACGCGGGACACGTTCACCGGCGGTCTTCTCGGGGTAATGGCGGAGCAGGAGCTGCTCACGCCGGTCGTGTCCAGTTACCTTTTGAACATAGAGGGCCTCCGGGTAGCTCCGACTTTGAACGGGGCTGATGTAATAAGGATCGAACCACCCCTCATCATGTCGGAGTCGCAGTGCAGGGAAGCGATCGAGGGGATAGGGCGAGCCGTGTCAGTGCTTGCCTCGGGCAACACCGCTCGTCTCCTGAGCCACCTCGTGGCGGGGGCGGGGCGGGGATCCGGCGCGGTGACGGGGGCGGCAGGGCGCGGTGGCGAGCGGGTCGCGCCCGCGGCGCCATCGCCTCATATCGAGCCCGGACCGTCAGGCGACCCGCAGGAGGGGCGATTCGCGTTCCTCCTACACCCGCTCACGCTCAGGAATTACCCCGAGTTCGACGAGAGCCTCTCCGCGTTCAGTGAACCAGAGCTCGGGGAACTGGCGGAGCGGTGGAACGACCTCGTGGAGCCGTTCGTCCTGTCGCGCGCGAGGGTTGTGTCGAAGACGGGAGCATCCGCGTACGGCGAGTTCATCGCTGTACCGCGGACCACTGAGCAGCTCCTCGAGCGGAGCCGAGACGACGTACTCGGCATAATCAAGCGTGCGGTCGAGCTGGCGAGAGCCAACGGCGCGAGGGTCGTCGGACTGGGGGCGTACACGTCGATAGGTTCGCGGGGAGGCCGCGACCTGCTCGGCGAGGGCGTGGCGGTGACTACGGGTAACAGCTATACCGTCGTTTCGGCGGTAGAGGCCGTCGCGAGGTCGCTCGAGCGGCTGGGCGTCGACCCGCTCGACACGACAATGTGCGTGGTCGGCGCCACGGGCTCCATCGGCCGCGCGACCGCGATTCTCCTCTCGGAGTTCGCGCCGCGCCTGGCTCTCGTCGGCAACCCCAGGTGGCCGGATAGAAGCCGCAGGCGGCTTCTCGAAGTGGGCGCGGGCGCGTGCAGGCACCTGTCCGGCCAGATCAGGAAGGGTAGGGTTTTTTCGCGGGGCAGCATCGGAGACTGGATCCAGGCGCGCGGTATCCCCGCGGAAGACTGCGCGGCAGGGGATTACGCCGCAATAGCCGCGGGGCTCGAGCGGGATGGGCTGCTGACAGTCACCACCGATTCCGACAGGTGCGTGGCAATGTCCGACGTCGTCGTGACCGCCACCAGCACGCTCGCCACCCTGGTCACCCCGGGGAACGTGAAGTCCGGGGCAGTCGTGTGCGACCTTTCGAGGCCGCCCAACGTTAGCCGCGAGATCAGCGAATCGAGGCCCGACGTCCTCGTCATCGACGGCGGGGTCGTGGCGCTGCCCGGGCTTCCGTCGCTCGGGTGGAATTTCGGCTTCGAGCAGGGCCTGGCCTACGCCTGCATGGCCGAAACCATTATGCTCGCGCTGGAGCATCACTACGAGCACACCAGCATCGGGCTGGACCTCGACATAGACAGGGTAACGTTCATGCGCGAACTCGCCGCCAAACACGGGTTCGGGCTGGCGGACCTGCGGAGCTTCGACAGGCCGCTGTCCCCCGCGGAATGGGAGAAGGTCGTGGCGGCGCGCCGGAGAGGCGGCCTGGCGGGGGAATTCGTGACGCGGGTCACGGCGGGCTAGGGTTTCACCTGGGCAGGGGGCGCTGCGCCCGTCAGCAGGCGGGGCAGCGCCTCAATACTGCATCTCGTGAAATTTGTCTCAGAGCGTGCAAAAAAGTCCTCCCGGTAAGGCAGGTTTTGCGGGGGATGGAGCGAACAACTCACGATGGTTTCGCAGCAAGAACGCCATGGAGGTAACGAACGATGGACAAGACGGAGATCTATGCAACCATAGCGAGACACGTGATCGACGGGGATTCGAACGCCACCGTGGATTCGTGCCTGAAGGCGCTCGACGCCGGCCTCGAGCCGCTGGAGATAATCAACGACGGGCTGTCGGCAGGGATCAACAAGGTCGGCGAGCTTTTCGGGGCCGGGGAATACTTCCTGCCCGAGTTGATCGTTAGTGCCGACGCCATGAAGGCCGGGGCGGCCGTGGTCAACGACGCGCTACTGGCTCAGGGCAAAGCAAAGGAGCCGGTGGGCAAGGTGGTCATCGGCTCTGTAAAGGACGACGAGCACGACATAGGCAAGAACATCGTGGCGTCGCTGCTCACCGCGCACGGCTTCCTCGTGACCGACCTCGGGACAAACGTCCCGCAGAGCGTCTTCGTGGAAAAAGCGCGGGAGATGAAGCCCGACATCGTCGGGCTTTCGGCGCTCCTCACCACGACGATGCCCAACCAGAAGTCCACCATAGAGGCGCTCGAGGAGGCCGGCCTGCGGCGGTCTCTGAAGGTCATCATCGGGGGCGCTCCTGTGACGGCGAAGTGGGCGGAGTCGATAGGGGCGGACGCGTACGCGAGGGACGCGGTGGACGCTGTTGAGAAGGCGAAGAGCCTGGTGGGGGGTGACTCCAGGTGAACTCGAGGGAACGCGCACTTGCCGCTCTCAATCACAGAGAGCCCGACCGGGTACCGATCGACTTCGGCGGCACGAAGGTCACGAGCATCACGAGGCCGGCATACGAGAGGCTTCTCGAGTACCTCCAGGTCCGTGGCACCGACCAGGGGATGAGCATCGACGGCGGCGAAGCCTTCGTGCCCAGTGAGCGAATCCAGAGGTTTCTGGGCGCGGATTTCCGCCGGACGAGCCTCCAGGCTCCCGACGGGTACAAGAGGGTTATCCAGGCCGATGGGACGTACGTGGACGAGTGGGGCATTCGCCGTAAGAAAGTCGGTTTCTACTGGGAGATATGCGAGTTCCCGCTCGCGAAGGCCACGGTGGATGACCTCGAGCGGTATCCGTGGCCCGACCCCGCCAATCCGGGGCGGGTGAGGGGGCTCCGCGACAAGGTCAAGGCGCTCCGTGAGAATACCGACTGCGCGATAATCGCCGACGGCGCAGCGTCGGGAGTGTTCCTGCACGCCTGCCGGATGCGCGGGTTCGAGCAGTTCCTCCGGGACCTCGCGGCCGACAAGCGGTTCGCGAATGCGTTCATGGATAGACTGGTGGAGGTGTACATCGGCCTGTACGAGGCGTACATGACCGCTGTGGGCGACTACGTGGACGTGGTGTGTTTCGCCGACGACCTCGGCACGCAGGAGAGGACCTTCGTTTCGCCACGGATGTACCGCGAGATGATAAAGCCCCGCCAGAAGCAGGTGTTCGACGCAATCAAGTCCAGGACCCGGGCGAAGTTGTTCATCCACTGTGACGGCGCGATCGCCCCGATAATTCGCGACTTCATCGAGATAGGCGTCGACGTCCTGGACCCGGTTCAGACTTCGGCCGCCGGCATGGACCCCCTCTATCTGAAGAACGAGTTCGGCAAGGACATCGTGTTCTGGGGCGGGATCGACATCCAGAAGGTGGTTTCAACCGGCACCGCGGCGGACGTGGAGACTGAGGTCCGCAGGATAATCGAGGTGCTGGGGCCGGGCGGTGGCTACGTGCTCGGGGCGACCCACAACCTGCAGGCGGACACGCCGCCCGAGAACATCCTGGCGCTGTACAATTCCGCCCTCAAGTACGGCTGGTACCAGGCGTAGGGCTGCGCCACCGCCCGCGTTACGGAATAGTATTGTAATGATCGGATGAGCGGTGGCGAGCGGCAGCGACGTAAGGTGGTGAAGAGCGGCGGAATACCGCCGTTATCCTTGACAACTGGTAGAACTTTGCTAAGATCTATTTTGATTGGCTTCAGGGGGTGGTTTTCCCCACCCATATTCGGGTTTTGATCACAAAAGGGGGTTGGTAATGAGATGAACGCTTTGGGCCGTCACGTGTTGGCCGAGGTCTATGACTGCAACCGAAGCATCCTGGATGACACAGGAGAAGTAGAGCAGGTCATGGTCAACGCGGCTCTCAAAGCCGGCGCTGAAGTCAGAGAAGTGGCGTTCCACAAGTTCAGCCCCCAGGGAGTGTCCGGCGTGGTGGTTATCTCGGAAAGCCACGTGGCCGTGCATACGTGGCCGGAGTATGGGTACGCTGCGGTCGACGTGTTCACTTGCGGCAGCAAGGTGGACCCCTGGGACATCATGAACCGCATCATCAAGGACCTGGACGCGGGTCACTACACCGCGACCGAGACCAGGCGGGGGATATTCGAGGAAACGGCGGCCCAGGCAGCCAGCTGACATACTGGAAGCGCCGGGAGCGCCAACCTCGTATCAGGGGGGATATTTATTCTAGGCCACAATCGAAGAGATCGAGGGCCCAAGGTTCACACGTGAAGCCCTACGGTACCAGGAGGCACGTACCGTAGGGCTCGAAGTTTCTCTGGAGGGATCTTCCTTGCACTGGTGTATAATATAGACTGTCTGATCAAAGGGGGGCGCACTGTGGACGATTCGGTTCTGACGATGCTCAGGGACCTTTCCGAGGCCCCGGGACTGCCGGGTTTCGAGCAAGACGTGCGCAGGCTTATCAGGGGGTACTGTGAGCCATTCTCTACCACAGAGTACGACTCGCTGGGAAGCATCATCTGCCGTAAAGAAGGCTCCTCGACTTCGCCGAGAATCATGCTTGCGGGACACATGGACGAAGTCGGGTTCATCGCGATATACATAACGGAGAAGGGATTCGTGAAGTTCCAGCCCATGGGCGGCTGGTTCGACCAGGTGCTCCTGGCGCAGCGTGTGGTCATCAAGACCTCCAAGGGCGACGTGCCGGGCGTGATCGGCTGTAAGCCGCCTCATCTGATGACCGAGGACGACCGCAAGAAGGTCATCATGATGAAGGACATGTTCATCGACATCGGGGCCGCGAGCCGTGAAGAGGCGTCGGCCCTCGGAGTCCGGCCGGGAGACCCGGTACTGCCGGTCAGCCAGTTCGGCGTTACCGCCAACGGAAAACTGCTGATGGGTAAGGCGTGGGACGACCGCGCGGGCTGCGCGCTCTTTATCGAGGTGCTCCGCAGGCTTTCGACCACGGACCATCCCAACACCGTATTCGGAGTGGGCACCGTGCAGGAGGAAGTCGGACTGCGCGGCGCCACTACGTCCTGTCACGTCACCGATCCCGATGTCGCGTTCGCCCTTGAGGTGGACATAGCCGGCGGCGCCCCCGGCATGGACGAAGCGGAGGCGCTGTCGAGGTTGGGGCACGGGCCGTCCCTCACGGTGTACGACGCCTCGATGGTCCCCAACGTCAAGCTCCGCGACCTCGTGATCTCCGTCGCCGAGCGGGAGAAGATCCCGCTCCAGATGAATTTCATGGCGCGCGGTGGCACCGATGCGGGCCGCATACACATCCACGGAAGGGGTGTCCCCTCGGTAGTTATCAGCGTCCCCAGCCGGTACATTCACTCTCACGTAGGACTGATTCACAGGGACGACTTCGATGCGGCAGTATCCCTGCTGGTGGCCATCGTGAAGCGCCTCGACGCTGCGACGGTCGCCGGCCTCAAGTTGTAGCAGCGGACGCGCCGGCGACGGAGGGCGATCGATGGAACGCACCCTGATCATCATCAAGCCCGATGGGGTCGAGAGGGGTCTCATCGGCGAAGTCGTGTCGAGGTTCGAACGAGCTGGGCTGAAGGTCGTCGCGATGCGCATGCTCCGTATGACGGGGGACCTTGCGGGGCGGCACTACCACGTCCACGCCGCCAAGCCGTTCTATGCGGGTCTCGTCGAATACATAACGTCGGGGCCGGTCGTAGCGATGGTGTGTGAGGGACCGCGTGCTGTGGAATCGGCGCGCGCTCTCATCGGCGCCACGGACCCGCGGAAGGCCGCGCCCGGGACTATCCGCGGCGACCTCGGTGCGGATGTCCAGCGCAATCTGGTCCACGCCTCGGATTCCGCATCCTCTGCGGAATTCGAGATAGGCCTGTTTTTCCCGGATGAACTCGTGGCAGGTGACATGGAGGTAGGCGCCGGAACTTGATACCCGTTGTCACTGCCGACTGCCCGCCTTGATGGGAGGGGTCCGCATTGAAAGTGGGCGTTATCGGGGGGACCGGAGTGTACGGCTGCCTCGCCCTGTCGTCCCTCAGAGACCTCAGTGTGAGGACGCCGTACGGTGACGCATTCATGAAGCAGGGGCTTATCGGCAAGACAGAGGTGACATTGCTGTACCGCCACGGCGAAGGGCACACGGTGCCGCCGCACAAGGTCAACTACAGGGCCAATATTTGGGCGCTCTGGTGGCTCGGCGTGCAGCGGGTGATCGGCACCGCCGCGTCCGGGTCGCTGAATCCGTCCATGGCCCCGGGCGACCTCGTGGCGGTGGACCAGTTCATCGACTTTACAAGGTCCCGGGCGGCGACGTTCTTCGAGGGGGGCGAAATGGGGGTCGTGCACACAGACGTCACCGACCCTTACTGCGCCGAGGTGAGAGAGGCCCTTAACGGGGCCGCAAGGGAACGGGATGTCCGCCTGCACGATTCGGGCTGCTACGTGTGTACCGAGGGACCCAGGTTCGAAACGCGCGCAGAAATCAAGGCATACAGGAAGCTTGGCGGGGACCTTGTCGGGATGACGAACGTACCGGAGGTAGTGTTGGCCAAGGAGGCCGGCATGTGTTACGGCCTCGTGGCGATCGTCACAAACTTCGCCGCGGGCATCTCCTCCCAGCCGCTGACGCACGAAGAGGTTCTCGAAGCGATGAAAGAGGCGGCGGGACGGGTGGCCCCGGTGATCGAGGGCGCCGTGGCGCGCCTGGCGGCGCGCGCGCCCGAGAAGCGGGAGTGCGGGTGCGCGAGAAACTGGGGACTGCTCGCGAAAACGCCGGGCGGGACAGGAGGACTGCGATGACGACGGTGCGCGACAGCCGCCTTGCCGAAGGCGGGAGGAAGAAGATCGACTGGGCGGAGTCCCACATGCCGGTCCTGAACGAGATTCGAAGAAGGTACAGGGAGAGCAGGCCGTTCAGCGGGATGAACGTGGGAATATGCCTGCACCTGGAGGCCAAGACCGCCTGTCTCGCGATTGCGCTCGCGGAGGCTGGCGCGACGGTGTCGGTGGCCGGATCGAACCCGCTGTCGACGCAGGACGATGTCGCGGCTGCCCTGGCCGAGCGGGGTGTCCGCGTATACGCGTGGCACGGCGCGACGCCCGAGGAATACTTCACATTCATCAAAGCCGTGCTGGAAGACCGCCCGCACCTGGTTATCGATGACGGAGGAGACCTCGTGGGGCTGCTGCACGGGGAGATGAGCAGGCACGCCGATCAGGTTCTCGGCGGTTGCGAGGAGACCACCACCGGTGTGAAGCGCCTGCGGTCGATGGAGAGGGACGGCGTGCTGCGATTCCCGATGGTGGCGGTCAACAACGCGCGCTGCAAGTACCTGTTCGACAACAGATACGGCACCGGGCAGTCGGTGTGGGACGGGATCCTCAGGACCACGAACCTGTTTATAGCCGGCAGGACAGTCGTGGTTATGGGATACGGGTGGTGCGGCAAGGGCGTGGCGATGAGGGCGAGGGGACTCGGCGCCGGCGTCGTGGTGTGCGAGGTCGACCCCGTCGCGGCGAACGAGGCGCTCGCGGACGGTTACCGCGTGATGAAGTCCGTAGACGCCGCCGCCGTGGGCGACATCTTCATCACGGTGACCGGTTGCAGGGACGTCCTGCGCAGAGAGCACTTCGAGCGGATGAAGGACGGGGCCATCCTCGCGAACGCGGGGCACTTCGACGTCGAGATTTCCAAGCCAGATTTGAATTCGATCAGCCCCGAGGTGAGGCAGGCCAGGCCGAATGTCGCGGAGTACCGTACCGCGACGGGGAAGAGGCTGTACCTTCTGGCGGAGGGCAGGCTCGTAAACCTGGCCGCCGGGGACGGTCATCCCGTTGAAATTATGGACATGAGCTTCGCAATCCAGGCTCTCGCCTTGAACCACGTCAGGGAGAACGCGTCGGCCCTCGGGGCGCGGGTCGTTCCTGTCCCTGCGGAGCTCGACGAGGCAGTCGCGCGGTTGAGACTGGAGGCGCTGGGCGTCGGAATCGACTCCCTCAGCGTGGAGCAAAGCCGTTACCTCGAATCGTGGAGGGAATAGGACGGAGGCTGGGGTCGTGAAAGAAGGCGCGGGATCGATGCTCATCCGCGGCGGCTCCGTCCTGCTCGAGGCTGCCGGGGCGCCGGGCGGGGCCCGGGGCGTGGAGATCCTGGAGGGTCTAGACGTGCTCGTGTCCGGGGACAGGATCGCGTACGTCGGACCCACAGGCAGCGCCCCCGCGGCCGCGACGTGCGTGGAGTACGACGCCACGGGGCAGGTGGTCATGCCTGGCTTCGTGAACGGCCACACCCACTGCTCGATGACGCTGCTCCGGGGCTATGCGCAGGACATGACCCTGGACGATTGGCTCAGGAAGAGGATCTGGCCGGCGGAAGGCCGGATGACCCCGGAGGACATCCACTGGGGGGCGCTGCTCGGCTGCGTAGAGATGATCGCCGCGGGTGTGACGTCGTTCTGCGACATGTACTTCAAGATGGACGGCGTGGCGGAAGCGGTGGAGGCGTCCGGTCTCCGGGCGCTCCTGTCCCAGGGCATGGCGGGCCTCAACCAGGCTGACCGGCGGCGGACGTGGGACGCCAGCCTGGAGCTTTACCACCGGTGGAACGGCGGCGCGGGCGGCCGAATCCGCGTGATCCTCGGCCCTCACGCGCCTTATACTTGCCCGCCGGACTTCCTCGAGGAGGTCGGTAGGCTGTCGACCGAACTCGGGGTTCAGGTCACGATACACCTGGCCGAAACCCGGGATGAAGTCGAGGAGTGCCTGAGAAGGCACGGGAAGACGCCGGTACGGCTCGCGTTCGACTCGGGACTGGCCTCGGTGGGGATGATAGCGGCGCACTGCGTGCACGCCGGCGAGGAGGACGTGCGGCTCCTGGGTTCACCGCGCGCGGCAGCGGTCCACTGCCCCGTTTCAAACCTCAACCTGGCGTGCGGTATCGCTCCCGTGGCCCGAATGCTTACTGCGGGCGTAACCGTCGCGCTGGGGACGGACGGACCTGCGTCGGGCAGCACGCACGAGATGTTCACCGCTATGAGACTGGCCACGCTGGCGCAGAAGCACCTGACGGGAGACCCGACCGCGTTACCGGCGACACGCGCGTTGTGGATGGCCACGCGCGGCGGGGCGCTCGCGCTGGGACTGGGCGATACCGGCGCGATCCGCGAGGGGATGAAGGCGGACATGATCTGCGTGAGCACGAAGGGCCCGCATTTCCAACCGGGGCTCGATGCCGGGGCGTGCCTCGTACACTGCGCCAGGCCGGAGGACGTCAGGCTCGTCATGGTGGACGGTAGGGTGCTCAAAAAGGACGATCAGGTACTCACGCTGGACGAGGAGGTCATACGCCGCGAAGTCGAGGCCAGGGCGAAGCGCATCGTCAAGAGCGCTTAGCGGGGTGGTCCCGCCATCAGAGCCAGACCTTGTACACGAGGTACATGGCGATCCAGGCCGCGGTGGTCACGACGGGCACCGGCCAGCATTCCCTGTACACCGGCCCGGGCTCTACGTCGAAGTGCCTGTCGGTCAGGACCAGGCAGAGATGGAGCGGGGATACCAGGTAGGCCACGAACGAGATCACGTACGCAAAGGATGCCGCCAGCACGCGCTGGGCGTACGGTTCCGACAACGAGGTCAATATGGAAAGCCCGATTGCGACGGCCGCCTGTATGGTCCCCGAAGCGAACCCAAACAGCAACATCGCGAGACTGGCTACTACCTCAAGCGGCACCCCCGCAGCGGTAAGCGCCGCGGTACCGCTGCGTACGAGGCTCATTTCCGAGATGAATGCCTTTAGCACCATGACCGCCACGACCATGCCCATCAGGTTCCAGTCCACGAATGCTCCCATTGCACGGACGTCGAAACCCTCTCTTCCGCGTGCGAGGAGCAGTCCGAGCAAGATGCCCGCCACGAGCGCGATGGCTAGCCTTACCGAAAAAACGGTGGCAAGCAGGAGCGCGAGGATTATCGGGCTGGCGGAGCGGAGGAACTCCACGAGGCTGTCCTTGAGCGGGGCCGCCGGCGGCTCACTAGAGCTCTTTGAATTCCGGATGAGTCGCAGGTATCCGGTGAAAGCCATGATGACGGTGAGAGGCCAGACGATCTTGACGATGTCGAATGCCGACACCCCGGCGAGCTTGGCCGTAAGCAGGAGCGTAGTCGAGAAGGGGAACACGAAGAATACCGCGTGGCGAAAAATCACGTTGACCGCGGCTTTCCTCACAGGGCTGAACCTGAGGGAGTCACCCACCCTGTCGACCAGCGGGGCCGACAGGAACGCCCCCCCGAACACCGCCAGGCTGCCCAACAGCGCGGGGACAGCCATTATCGCGAGACTGGCGCTCCTGAGAATTCGCCGGAGTGACGTGGCCATCGAGTCGAGCAGGCCGTACTTCTGCATGGTCTCGCCGAGTACTTTGATGAGGCCGACGCTCGCTGCGAGTTCCAGCGTATCAAGCGAGACCGCCGAGGTGGCGAAGGTGGGAAGGACCCTGGTTGCCGGCCATCCCATCGCAAACCCCAGTATTACGGCAGAAACGCTCATCGTGTAAACCTCGGGGACTCTCCGCTGGGCCCCCGCCAGAATGAGCGTGATGGCCGCCAACAGCCCCAATCCCTGCAAGACCAACCCCTAACCCCACCCTTCTTCCCGGCCAATTATAACACCCGGTCCGGGCGGGCTACAACAAAGGGCGCGTAATCAGGCGGACCCCCATTCATATCCTTTACGGGGGGGATGGGAAATGGCCGCTTTGCGGTTGGCGGCGAAGACACAGGCCGCGGTCCTGGCCGGAACGGTCTTGCCGGCCCTGGCGGGGGCACTCGGTGCCCTTCCTGCCGGGCTGGGGGCGCTCGCCTCGCTTGCCTGGCTTCGCTGGAGGGTGATCCCGTGGAAAACCGTTGCCCTGGAGGTGGCGTCGTCTTCCCGTGAGGTGTTCCTTACGCTCCTGCCCGCGGCCGCCGTGGGAGCAGCCTGCGGCGGCACTGCGACAAGGCGGGTTGCGTGGGGCGCGGTCGTGTCGCTGCTGGCGGCGGCGCCTGGCACCGCGCTCCTGACGGGCAGGAGGGTGGTCGACGTGCTCCAGGCTGCCGGTTCGAGGCCCGTGGACTTCGCGGTGATCGCGACGGCGGGCGTGGCCGGCGGAATGATGGCGGCGGCGCTTGCCGCATGGATAAGCGACCGGGCGCGGGGGCGCTGAAGGACTTGCGAATTGGATGGTAGAAAGGTCACACTCTAGTCAGGCGCTTATCCAGGAGGTTACAATGCAGCCGGTTTCCACTTCGTTTGTTGCCGTAGACGTTGAAACCACGGGTGTCCTGCCCGATCGTGATTCCATCATACAGGTCGGCGCCGTCCTGTTTGAAGGGGGGCGGGCGGTGGCCGAGATGAGCTCCCTCGTCAGGCCGGCCGTCCCTGTGCCTCTCAAGATACAGCGTATGACCGGCATCTCACAGGGGGCCGTCGATGCGGCGCCGGAATTCGAGGAGATATCTGCGGAGCTCGCGGGTTTCCTGGGGGACAAGCCCCTCATCGCGCACAACGCCGATTTCGACGCCGCGTTCATCACGGCGGCGATGACCCGTTGTGGCCAGAGGGCTCCGGCCAACAACCGGTACGATACTCTCGACCTCGCAAGGCTGGTCCGGCCATCGCTCAAGAGCTTCAGGCTGGAGCGCCTCGCCGCCTCGGAAGGAATCCCGGTCACGAGGGCGCACGACGCCCTCGAGGATGCCCGTACGGCGGGCCTCGTGTTCCTGTCGCTTTTCGAAAGGCTATGCGGGTTCGAACCCGCCCTGCTCGACCAGATCGCATCGTTTGCGCGACTCTCGAAGTGGGCCATATCCGATGTCCTGGATGAGGCGGTTTCGCTGTCGGTAGCCGGGAGGATGCGGGGCGACGGCCGGGCCGCAGCCGGCGGCGACCGCGGCGGTGTGGCGGCCGCCGGGGCGGCGGTGTTCCAGGAGGCGGGGGCCCGCGGCGCAATGCGCAGGAGCGAGGGGGAGTACACCCCGGTCCCGTACGATGTCGTCCGCGATGCGCTGGGAGAGGGCGGGCGCCTCCACAGAATGATGGATTCTTACGAATTCAGGCCGCAGCAGCTGCAGATGGGGTACCTGGTGGCCGAGGCGCTCAGTGACGGTAAGCACCTCCTGGCGGAGGCCGGGACGGGAATCGGCAAGTCCATCGCGTACCTGGTCCCCGCCGCCGCGTTCGCGTACGCGAACCGGACGAGGGTTGTCGTCTCGACCCACACCATAAACCTTCAGGAGCAGCTCTGGTCCAAGGACATCCCGCTCGTAAAGGACAAGCTTGGGCTCCATTTCGAACACGCCCTGCTCAAGGGCAAGTCGAACTACCTCTGCCTGAGGCGGTGGAAAGCTCTATCGCGCCGGGCGCCGGCGCTACCCGCGGACGACCTCCGGCTCCTCGCGCGCACTGCGGTATGGGTCCGCGAGACCCTCACGGGGGACAAGTCCGAGCTTGGGCTGCTCCCCGACCAGGAGCCCTTCTGGGATCTTGTCTCCTCGGACCCGGACTCGTGCGACGGGCGTGGCTGCCCCGAATGCGGGTCGTGCTTCTTCCAAAAGGCGCGGGAAGCCGCGTCGCGCGCGGATCTGATAGTCGTCAACCACTCACTCGTGTTCTCCGACCTTGCGTCGGGAAACAAAGTGCTTCCGGAGTACGCGCACATCGTCTTCGACGAGGCGCATCACCTGGAGAAGGTGGCCAGCGAGCACCTGGGCGATTCCGTGTCCACCTACGACCTGGACCGGCTTCTTGCCGTTCAGAACCGGAACGGCCTGCTCGACAGGGCGGAGCGTGTGCTGCGCGCGGAGGGGGCCGCGGGGGCGGCGGACGCCGGACTGATCGAGTCGTTTTCGACCGCGAGGGACGCGGCGCGCCGCGCGCGGAGCGACCTCCAGTCCATTCTCGACGGTGTGCGTGGATTACAGGTGGGAGGCGGGAGCGGCGGGGAAGAAGGCGAACAGTTCCCGCGGGCGGTGGGAATCACTCCTGCGCTGGCGCAAGCAGGGCTTGGCCCGTTCCTCGGGATGGCTGCCGCCCTGGCCGGCTCTCTCGACGAGGCGGCTGCGGCCGTGTCGCGCCTGTGGGGACTGACTTCCGAGTCTCGAGCGCGGGTAGCTCAATCCGGACCCCGCGCGGACGACGCGGACGACCTCGAGATCGAGCTGAAGCGCGTCGTCGCGAGACTCGGGTCTGCCGCGAGGGTAATTGGCGAGGTTTCCTCGCCGCGCGACGACGGGCTTGTCCGCTGGATCGAGGTCGACAAGGGCGAGCGCCCGCGCGTGGTGTTCAGGCTCGCCCCGGTTCATGTGGGCGAATCCCTACGTGAACCGGTTTTCGAACGACTGCGATCGGTCATAATGACTTCGGCGACCCTGACGGTCGGCGGCAGTTTCGACTATTTCAAGCACCGGCTGGGCCTCGACGTGCAGCCCCAGGAGCGCCTCATATCCGAGTCGATCGGTTCGCCGTTCGATTACGCAAGGCAGGCGCTGGTTTACGTCCCGGCGGGCATCCCGAATCCGAGGTCCGGCGAGAACGGGTTTTGCCGCGCTATAGAGCCGCTCCTTTGCAGGCTGGCCGAGGCGTCGGGCGGAAGGATGCTGGTGCTGTTCACCTCGCACCGGATGTTGAGGGCGGTGTACCACCGTGTGAAGTCGCGGCTGGAGGCTTCGGGGATATGCCTTCTCGGCCAGGGAATCGACGGGTCGAGATCGAGGCTGCTCGAGGAATTTCGCGAGGACGGGGGCACGGTGTTGTTCGGCTCCCAGAGCTTCTGGGAGGGTATCGATGTGGTCGGCCCCGCGCTCTCCTGCGTCGTCCTCGTGAAGCTCCCGTTCTCTCCACCGAACCAGCCGCTCCTCGAGGCCAGGGCGGAGCGATTAGCCAGGGAGGGCCTGGACCCGTTCCTGCACTTGCTCGTGCCGGAGGCGGTCCTGAGGTTTAAGCAGGGGTTCGGCAGGCTCATCCGCAGTAAGACCGACAGAGGGGTCGTGGCGGTGTTTGACCGCAGGGTGCTCCCCGGCGAATCGACTTACGGAAGACGGTTCCTCGAGTCGCTGCCGGGCCCTTCGGTGGCTTCTGGCGACGAAGAGGAACTGATAGAGAAGCTGCGGGAATGGCTCCCGCAAGATGGGGTGTAGAGTGACTTGGTAATCCTCCTGACGAACGACGACGGGGTTCACGCCGACGGTCTCCAGGCGCTGAGGGCGCAAATGGAGAAGATGCCCGGCATTGAGGTCTTTGTGGTCGCCCCGGACAAGGAGCGCAGCGCCAGCGGCCACGGGATAACGATCCACCAGCCCTTGCGGGTTGAAGAGGTCAGTATCGACGGAAGCCGCGCGAGGATATGGGCGGTTTCGGGGACGCCGGCCGACTGTACGAAAATCGGCATCAGGGCGCTCCTCCCCGGGCCGCCGTCGCTCGTGATCTCCGGAATCAACAGGGGACCGAACCTCGGCACGGACGTGTTCTATTCGGGGACGGTCGCGGCAGCTCTGGAAGCCGCCGTGTTGGGTGTCCCCGCAATCGCGATGTCTCTCAACGGGTACGAGAACCTCGACTATTCCTACGCCTCCAGAGTTGCCGCCTGTCTCGCCGGCATCATTCTGAAGCGCGGGATGACGCCGAACAGCCTCCTGAACGTGAACATCCCCGCACTCGAACCCGAGCACATCGCGGGCATGGAAGTGACGAGGCTGGGGGTGAGGCGCTATAACGACGAGTTCGAGCGGAAGGTGGACGCCAAGGGGGATGTGTACTACTGGCTCGCCGGCGGCGTGATGGACGTGGAGAACGCCGAGGGGACCGACGTCGGCGCGATTCAACAGAACAAGGTCTCGATAACGCCCATCCACCTCGACCTCACCGCACACTGGGCCATGGACGAGATATGCGCCTGGGAGATCGATCTCCCCGACCGTGACGGCGGAGGTCCGGTGTAGGCTGGGCCGCGCCGTCACGGTCTGAGGCGACCCCCGCCGGAATAGACTTTAGCGACACGGACTCAGCGGGGGTGAACGATGTTGAAGGTGGGTGAGGCCGCTCCGGCGCGGAATAACGTCCGGTTATCCCCGAACTCCGTCCTGGCGGGGGTGGTGATCTGTTTCTCGGTGACGCTGCTCGCGGCGGGAGTTCTCACCATCCTGCTGATGCTCACGCCGATGACTGAGAGGATGCTGCCGGCGATCGTCAACGTGGTGGGGGCTCTGAGCGTGTTCGCCGGCGGTTTTGTGTCGGGAAGGCAGAGCGGTGGAGTCGGGTGGTTCCACGGGGGTTTGTCGGGCGCCGTTTACACGCTGGCGTGTTTCGTTCTCAGCATTCTCGTTTTCCCGGAGATGCTTCCGGCAGGCTTCCTCGCAAGGAGGCTGTTGCTCGGCTTCGGGATTGGCGCGGTAGGCGGGATGGCCGGAGTCAACCTCTGACCCCGAAGGGGGTGATGAATAGGGCAACTCCGGAGGGGGCAGAATTAGCGTGATGCCTCTCCCGGAGGGTTGCAGTTGGCGAACAGGGTCGCATCTATGATCGTGCTGGCTTCGGTGCTGGCGTCGTGTTTGGCTCTGGGAGCGGATCGCGCAGCGGCCGCTCCCAAATCATGCTCGAGGGGAGACGCCGGCCCTCACGTCAGGGAACTGCAAACATCACTCAAAACACTCGGCCTCCTGTCCGGCGCGGTTGACGGGGTGTTCGGCCCGGCTACCGAACGGGCCGTGCGTTCGTTTCAGGCGAGGGCGAAGGTTACCGCTGACGGGGTCGCCGGTCCGGTCACGCTGGCGGCCATCCAGGGCGAGCTACGCGCCCTGGCAAGGAGGCGTGAGGAGCAGAAGCGGCTCGACGAGAAGCGCGCGTCCCTGGAACGGCTGAGAAAACAGGTGTTGGAGGCGCGGAAGACTTTGGGACAGGCCGGGGGCGCGGCGGGCGCGATCGTCGAGGGTGAGCCAGGCAGGCAGCCGGGTTCGCGTGGCGTGATTTACCTCACCATGGACGACGGTCCCGACCCCGCAACGACCCCGTGGGTGCTGGACTTCCTGAAGTCGAAGCGAGTCAGGGCCACGTTCTTCGTGGTTGGGGAGAAAGCGGAACGCAACGAGGCGCTCGTGAGGAGGATGGCCGCCGAAGGCCATTCGGTTCAGAACCACTCGCACACGCATGCTGAAGCCGAAATGGCCGGCTCCGCCGCGGCTGAGGACGGCATGGCCCGCTGTGCGCGGGTCATCGAACGGCTCACGGGATCGAAAAGCAAGTATTACAGGCCCCCCGGCGGTCGTACCCCCGCGGAGCTGCTGGCTGCCGCGTCCAGGCAGGGCCACACGGTCGCATTGTGGTCGAACCTGTGGGGGGACGACGCCCGGTCGGCTGTCGCGGCCGCGTTCGATGGCGCGGTACTGATGGTCCGCGAGCAACCCGGCGTCATCGAATCCTCGTTACCCGCCATAGTGGAACGCCTGGCCGCAGATGGATACAGGTTTTCGACGCTGGGGCCATGAAGGGCCGGTAGGGCGTAACCCGCCGGCCTCACTGGACCGGGGGCGATGGTGGAGACACCTGCCGTATATTGGATTTCCAGGCGCCCACGAGCTCCTGAACCTGCATAAACGCCTGGCTCTCGAACATCGCCGCGTGCGCTTGCGACATCGAGGAGATACCTTCCTGGAGCGACTGGGCGAGACGCTCCGCTATCTTGGCCTGTTGCGTGGTCGCAAGGTCGGATAGTTGCTGGAGCGCCTGCAGAACCTGAGCATTGTTCGAACGGATCGCGTCGTCGCTGGCCACGAGGGGCGAGACCTTCTGCACGATCCCGAACATAGCGTCCAGCCGTTTAGAGGATTCGATGTAGGCGGACGCCTGCCCGAGGACGGACTGCAGCTCGCGTTCCGCCGCGAGTTGCTGCCCCCTTATCGTCGCCTGAATATCTCCGAGCGCCCTGCGCACCTCCTCGCCCGGCGTGGCTGGCGTCGATGCGTCGCCCGCGTTGACGGATTGGCCGAGTTCCTTCTCAAGACCCGTCCTGGATGTGTCGTAATTCTCCCTTTCAGGCATGTTGTCACCTCCGTACCGCCTGTCCCGCGTGCCCGCGGGGCCGCCATACCTATTCTTGCCTGCCTGTTCCCACCTCTATCCGGCGGCTCCGGAGGATTTTCGGCGCAGTACGACAAATCCCACGATCCGGCAGGTGATTGTGGTGACGCATTTCCTGTCGTGCGGTTTCCTGAAGGATTACCTGTCTGAGATCCATGAGGCCGCCTCCAGGCTCGATAGGTTGCTCGAGTCCTCAGGCAAGGCCGAGGGGGATGACGCGCGGCTGGCGGCCGGATTCATCGTATTGAAGTCCGGGGAGGCCCTCGAGATACTTGAGGCGATGCGATGTGAGCCGCTTGTCTGGACGGGCCCGGGCACGACAGACGAGGTTATTCGCAGGCTCGAGGAACTGCTGTCAGCGCTTGACTCGCGACAGGGCGAATACTAAACTCAAGGGGAATGGAGGTCGGAGTCCATGCCCATGATGGAATTCTGCTGCACACGCTGTGAGAACACGTTCGAAACCCTCGTAAGGGCGGGCGAGGAGGCTGCCTGCCCGAAGTGTGGTTCCGCTGATCTGAAGCGGCTTATATCCCGTTTCGCGGCGAGGAGCAATTCGCCGGCCGGCGCCTCCAAGTCCATTGGCGGAAAGTCCTGCTCCTCTTGTTCGTCAGGCAGCTGTTCTTCCTGCGCCTGACCGGCTGAATCAAACGGGACCGGCGGGATTCGCTCCCCGCCGGTCTTTTCTTTTCGCCGCGGGACCTGCGCGGTATACCGGGCCTGCTCCCATGGAAACCATAAGCCGTGAGATTCAACGCAAGTGCGGGAGTGAATCGTATGACCAGACAAAGGCGCCTGTGCGCGGCCATCCTGCTGGTCGTCGCGCTGGTCGCCGCCGCAGCCTACGCCTCGAACAGGAAAACTGCGCTGGATATTGAGCCCGTGATCGCGAGCTCCGGGGTATCGCGTGGCGGTGAGACCCTGCTTCTCGCCCGGCTGGTGCACGGTGAAGCGAACGCCGAGCCGTACGCGGGGCAGGTGGCCGTGGCGTCTGTCATATTGAACCGCGTGCAGGCGCCCGGATTTCCCAAGTCCATCCCCGACGTCGTATACGAGCCCGGGGCATTCGAGTCGGTATCCAACGGTTTGATATGGTCCGATTATCCGAGCGAAGAAAACATCGCGGCGGCGACGGCCGCGCTCAACGGGTGGGACCCGACCTACGGCGCCCTGTTCTTCTGGAATCCCTACAAGCCCGTGAACCCGTGGGTCTGGACGCGGCAGATAGTCACCCAGATCGGGCGCCACGTGTTCGCGCTCTAGGAGGGATTGAGGGATATGACGAGATCGAGGTGGATACTGTACGCCCTTGTTGGCCTGCTGGCGCTGTCGCTACTATGGGGGGCGTCGCAAGCAAGGGCGCGGCGGCAGGTGGAACTGAGTCTTGAGGCCGAGAGGCAGCGGGCGTTCTCGAACCTTGCGGACAACGTGGCGAACGTGGAGGTGCTGCTGGGGAAAGGGCTCGTGCTGTCCTCCGCGCTGCAGAGCGCGACCGTGTTTCCGGATATCTGGTACCAGGCGAACATGGCCCTGGCCAACCTGAGCAGGCTGCCGCTACCGATAATCGAACTCCAGAAGTCCTCGCGATTCCTGAACCAGGCCGCCGACCTTGCCTATTCGCTGGGAAAGAAGGTCGCGCGCGGGGGGACTATCTCCGACAAGGACTGGGAGATCATGAACAACCTCCGCGACCAGGCGGCCAAATTAGGGGGGCAGATCAAAGACCTCGAGATATCCTCTCTGAAGCAGGGCCTGACCTGGTCGAGCATGAGGGGCGCGGCCGCGGCCCGCGTGACGGGCGCGAACCTGAACGTGGGTGACCGGTTCAAGGGGATCGAGAAAGAGATGGAGAGGTACCCGTCGCTCGTTTACGACGGGCCGTTCTCGGACCACATCGAAAGGCGACAGCCCGCCGGCGTCACCGGCAATCCGATTACCGCGGACGAGGCAATCGCGAGGGCGCTCAAGTTCGCGCCTACCCCCGCGGGCGTCTCGTACGCCGCCAGGGTGAAGAACGAGGTGGCCGGGAAAATCCCCGGGTTTTCGCTGGAGGTGGTCCCGCAGGGAACGCCTGAGGCGCGGAACAGTCCGTCATTCAACATCGACATAAGCAGGACGGGCGGCCACGTGGTCTGGATGACGTCGAGCCGCGTACCCCGCTCCGGCAACCTGCCGCTCGAACAAGCGAGGCAGAGGGCCGTCGAGTTCCTGCAGTCGCGAGGTTACGCGTCGATGGAACCGACCTACGCCGTGAAGGAGAACGGTAGTGCGTACGTGCTGTTCGCGTACAAGCAGGATGGGGTTAGGATATACAGCGACCTCATCAAGGTGCAGGTCGCACTGGACACTGGCGAGGTTACCGGGTTCGACAGCCTCGGGTATTTGATGTCCCACCGGCAGAGGACGATCCCAAAACCGCGGATCAGCGCGGAAAAGGCGAGCCAGAGGATCAGCCCAAGGCTGAAGGTGTCCCAGTGCAGGCTGGCGCTGATACCGCTCGAAAACCTGGACGAGGTGCTGGCCTACGAGTTCAGGACGAGACTCGGAGCGACGGATTACCTCGTGTACGTCAACGCGCTCACCGGCGACGAGGAGAGGATCATGCAGCTGGTACCCGCTGGTGAGGGAGAGTTGGCAATGTAGGCGTGCAGAAGGCATTTCAGGACGCCCGACGGGCGGGCCCGCGCGTGGAGCCAGGGCCCGCCCGACTTGTGTTTCGGGCAAAGAGGAATGGGCTGATCCAGCGCCGAATGCAGGCGCCATCACGACCAGACGAGGAGGCATTCGCCGGCGCAGGCGAGGATATGTTCCGGTATGGCGAAGGCGGAGTTGGCCTGGCACATGAACAAGGGTAAGTGGGGTTGATCGAATTGGAGAAATATGTGTGCACGCTGTGCGGATACGTGTACGACCCCGAGAAGGGCGAGCACCCGGTACCGCCGGGGACGCGTTTTGAGGACCTTCCGGACGACTGGGTATGCCCGCTGTGCGGCGCCGGAAAGGACGCGTTCGAAAAAGAGTAAAGTCCGAGGGACAGTCTGGGAGGAAACAACGTGATGAGGATCGTGGTGGTCGGTCTGGGGGCCGCTGGGCTCGCCGCCGTGGAAGAGGCGAGGAAGACGGCCCCCGCCGCCCGCATTACAGCCATATCGAATGAGCCGCACCCCGCGTATTACCGGCCGCAGCTCTCTCACCGCCTGGTGACCGGAGCGGATCCCCAATCCCTGCTGATCAGGAAGCCCGAATGGTACGCGCAGAACCGCGTGGAACTCAGGTTGGGGACTGCCGTGATACGACTGCTCGTAGACGAAAAGCGGGTTGAACTGGCCGGTGGTGAATCGGCGGCGTACGATGCCTGCGTTCTGGCGATGGGCAGCAGCAGCTTCCTGCCTCCTGTAAGGGGGAGGGAACTGAGGGGCGTTTTCACGCTCAGGAACATCACCGACGCGCTGGGCGTCCGCGAGACGCTGTCGAGCGCTACGAAGCCAGTCATCATCGGCGGGGGACCCCTGGGACTGGAGGCGGCCTGGGCGATCGCCTCGGCAGGGAAGGGTGTCACGGTGCTGGAACGCGGCGACCGCCTTCTGAAACGGCAGATTGACGAAGAGGGCTCTCGATTCCTGCACGACCTGCTCGGGAGGGCGGGGATAAGCGTGGTCTACGGCGCGGATACCGGGGAGATTACCGGCGCGGGCAGGGTGGAGGGTGTCAGTCTCAAGGACTCGCGGGTGATCGAGGCGGACTTCGTGCTGTTCTCGGCCGGCGTCAGACCGAACACCGCCGTAGCGAAGGCGGCGGGGCTGCAGGTCCAGGGGGGCGTAGTGGTCGACGACAGGATGCGCACGAGCGCCGGTTCGGTCTATGCCGCGGGAGACGTGGCGGAATGGGATGGGCGCGTGGCCGGCGTCATGCCTGTGGCTGTCGCTCAGGGGAAAGTCGCCGGCGCCAACGCCGCGGGTGGCGATATCACGTACGTCGAGCCGGAATTGAGCGTGGTGATCAACATCCTGGGATTCTCGATCGCGTCCGTGGGCGAGGTCGGTGGAGGGGATTTCGCGCTCGGTGATCCGCCCGCGAAGGACGAGTACCTCAAGGTGTTCTTCAAGGGTGAAACGCCGGTCGGAGCGGTCTCTATCGGCGAGGCCAGGAGAGTCTCCGCCCTCAGGCAGATTGTAGCCAGGGGAGCGGGTGTCACCGGGGCGCGGCAACTGAATTCTGCATCGGAGATGCTCAGGATATGGAGTTCGTCGAAGTAGGAGACGGGGCATACTGCCTGGCCGGCGCAACGAACATCGGCGTGCTGGTATCGGTTGACGGAGACGCCGTCCTCGTGGACTCGGGCCTCGACCAGTCGATCGCGAGGCGTTGCATCCGCGAAGTCAGCGAACGGGGCTGGCGCGTCAGGGCCGTCATCAACACCCACGCGCACGCCGACCACGTGGGGGGCAACGCCGAGCTCAAGCGAAGGACGTCCTGCGAAGTCGTGGCCCCCGCGTTCGAGGAGGCGTGGATACGTTACCCGCTGAGCGAGCCCCTCGCGCTCTTCGTGGGGGCGTCGCCCCCGCAGGGCCTCAGGAACAAATTCACAATGGCCGAGGCATGCGGTGTGGACCGCGTACTCGAACCGGGCGAGCATGAGGTGTTTGGCATCCTGTTCGAGGCGGTGGATCTCAAGGGCCACAGCCCGAACCAGACAGGCGTAATCGCCGGCGGGGCGCTGTTCTGTGGCGATGCCTTCTTCCAGGAGGAGCAGCTCCACAAGCACGTCATCCCGTACAACGTAGACATCGGCGCGCAGCTCGACACCCTCGCGAAAGTCCCGGCGCTGGCTGCGAAATCCGTGATCCCGGGCCACGGCGGAGTGTGCCGGGATGTCAATGGCGCGGTCGAAGCCAACGTCGCGCGGATCCGGACCGTGACCGGTCTCGCCCTGGAGAATGCCGGGACGGGCGGCGTGGGCGCCGGCGCCGAGGCGATCCTGGACGCGGTGTGCCGCACGCTTGGTGTCGCGCCCGCGTCTCTGGCCCACTATTACCTCCTCCTCTCGGCTGTCAACGCCCATCTCAGCTACCTCGAGAGCCAGGGCCTCGCGCAGCCCCGAATTGAAGGCGCCGCCCTGAGGTGGCGCAAGGCGGGTGGCTCACAGTGAAGAGGATGTACCCGGAGCAGCCGGTCGCGGCGGTCGCCGCCGTCATACTGAGGCCTTCGAAAGGCAGCGGCACGCGTAAAATCCTGCTAATCAAGCGCGGCATTGAGCCCGCGGTGGGAAAGTGGAGCATCCCGGGGGGCGCGATCGAGCTGGGCGAAGCGGCGCGGGACGCCGTCCGCCGCGAAGTGAAAGAAGAGTGCGGGCTCGATATCACGGTTCTAGACGTGTTCGAGATATTCGACGTCTTCGTAAGGGATAACGCTGGCGCGCTCAAGTTCCACTACGTGATCATCGACTTCCTTGCGGAGCCGGAGGGCGGCTCGCTGGAGGCGGGATCCGATGTGAGCGACGCCACGTGGGTAACACTTGGCGAGGCCGCTAACCTTGACATAACGCGAGGCACGCGCGAGGTGTTACGCCGGCTCGCGGAGCGCGGACTGATGTAACCTGCAGCACACTCGACGAGGGGCGGGCCCTGCGTTCGACGAGCCCGCCCCTCGTCGTTCCCTGATGCTCGCGCTCTACGCCTTATACCCGATCTTCCTGAGGAAAGCCTTCCTGTGCTCGATATCCGACTGGCTCTCTATGCCCTTCGTCTTGAACCCATCTACCACGCCGAGGATGCCGCGCCCCTGTTCCGTTTCAGCGACGAGCACTTCCACGGGATTCGCGGTCGCGCAGTAGAAGCCGCATACCTCGGGGACCTGCTTCAGGGCATTTAGAATGTTAATGGGAAAGCCGTTCTCCATGAAGATGATGAAAGTGTGGCCCGTTGCCAGGTTGAGCGCGTTCTTCCGTGCGAGTTCGATCAGGCGGTCATCGTTGCCGGTGTACCTGGTGAGGCATGGACCTGAAGACTCGTTGAACGCGAGACCCCACTTGAGCGACGGGGCCGTTGTCACTATCGCCTCATGAATGTCCTCGACGGTCTTTATGAAGTGCGATTGTCCGAGGATCATGTTCGTCTCGGGGTTGGGTTTCTCGATCCCGATCACGTGTATGTCCACAGGCACTCCCCCTCCTTTTCCCAATGTTTCCACCAGGGTCAGGCTTTATCCTGCATCGTACGCTGCGCGGTTTTTCTGAGCCGCGGTATGGATGGGGGAGGAAGGAATCGAACAGGCCCGTATCGAATAACTGTCGGGGCTATAAGCATACGCATGCGTGTCAGGAGAGAAAGTCTTGATCTCGGTAGAGTGGGCAGCCTGGCAGCCCAATGACGCCGTCCGGAGGTATCTGGGTTGGAGACGGCAGACGTAGTTGTCGTGGGCGGGGGAGTTCACGGCTGCGCCGTGGCGTATCACCTGGCAAGGCTGGGCGCGGGGCGTATAGTCGTATTCGACAGCCAGTACCTGGCGAGCGGCGGGACCGGCCGCTCCGCCGCCGGGGTGCGGCACCAGTTCGGCACCGAGATCAACTGTAATCTCGCCATGGAGAACATCCGCCGGTTCGAAACCCTCGAGCAGGACCTGGACTATGGCGGCGACATCGAATTCGCGCAAGGTGGCTATCTCCTCATAGCGTACAGCCAGGGACAGCTCCAGCAGTTCGAGCGAAACGTCGCCCTTCAAAACAGCCTCGGCATCGAATCCGTGATGTTGGAGCCGGACGACATTTCGTCCATCGCCCCTGACCTCAACCTCGATGGCGTCCTGGGGGCGAGCTTCTGCCCCAGGGATGGGCACGCGAACCCGTTTCACGTGACGATGGCTTACGCTCGAGCCGCCGGGAGGCTCGGCGCGACGTTCCGCCTGTACGAAACGGTGGAAGCGCTTAGGGTACGGTCGGACAAGGTCGCAGGGGTCGTGACCGGCAGGTGCGCCGTGGATGCGCCAGTCGTCGTTGTGGCAGCCGGGGGACGCAGCGCTGACCTCCTGGCTACCGCGGGCGTGCAGGCGCCCATCTACTCGGAGAGGCACCAGATCCTCGTGACTGAGCCGTTCGAGCACGCGCTCAACCCCATGGTGCTGTGCTTCGACGACGGGACGTACTGGAAGCAGACCCCCCACGGGAGCTTCCTGATGGGAATCGGCGACCCCAACGAAGCCAAGGGCCACGCGGTCGGCTCGTCGTGGCAGTTCCTGCACGAGGTGTCGGTGAAGATAGAACGGCACATGCCGCGCCTGGCCGGAGCCCGCGTGGTCCGGCAGTGGGCGGGCACTTACGATATCACCCCCGATTCGCAGGCGATCATCGGACCCACACCGGTGGACGGGCTGTACGTCAATGCGGGGTGGAGCGGCCACGGGTTCCAGTTTGCACCCACCATCGGGCAGATCCTCGCTGAGGTGGTACTCCACCGGCAGCCCATGATCGACGTGAGCCCCCTTTATCTCGAGAGGTTTGAGACCGGCAGGTTGATTCCGGAACCCGCTTGCGTGTAGCTCCGCGCCGGGTTTCTCCAGTTTCGGCGAACCGGTTCCCGTGAAGGAGGTGGGCGGGAGGTAAAACGGCAGAGAAGTTGGAGATAGCGAGAACCGGAACAAATCCTGAAGGAGGGGGAAGATGTTTAAAGGTAGACTCGTTGCGCTCCTCGTGATCCTGGTCATGATAGCTGGCATGGTTACCGGCTGCGGCGGGCAGCCCGCGCAGAAGCCTGCCGAGCAGAAACCGGCCGAACAGAAGCCGGCGGCGCCTGAAGCCATCAAGATCGCGGTGCAGGGCCCAATCTCGGGCCAGTGGGCGTTTGAGGGCGAGGGTTTTGTCCGCGCGGTGACGCTGCTTGCGGAGCAGCTGAACGCCAAGGGCGGGCTCCTCGGCAAGAAGGTCCAGATCGTCCAGGCCGACGACAAGAGCGACCCGAAGGAGTCGGCGCTCGTCGCTCAAAAGATGGTAGCGGAAAAGGTCATAGCGGTCATCGGCAGCTACGCCTCGGGCCTCACGGAGCCGGCGTCGGCCATCTATGACGAGGCGGGCATCCTCCACATCACGCCGTCTTCCACGGCGACGAAGCTCACTACGAAGGGATACAAGAAGTTCTTCAGGACCTGCTTCCTCGATGACAGGCAAGGCCTTTTCGCCGCGGATTACATGGCGCAGAAGGGCTACAAGAACGCCGCGATAATCCACGACAACACGACCTTTGCGAAGGGACTCGCCGAGTGGACCAAGAAGTACGCCGAGGAGAAGGGCATCAAGACCGTGTTCTTCGACGCCATCACCCCGGGTGAGAAGGACTTTACACCGACCCTCACCAAGGTGAAGGCCGCGAAACCCGACGTAGTCTACTTCACCGGCTACTTCCCGGAGGGCGGGCTCCTGTGCAAGCAGGCCAAGGACCTCAAGGTCAATGCCGTCTTCATGGGCGGCAACGCCGTCAACAACCCCGAGTTCGTGAAGATCGCCGGACTCAGCGCTGCGCAGGGCACGATCGTCACCACCGAACCGCTTCCGGACGATCTGCCTTATCCTGAGGCCAAGCAGTTCATGGCGGACTACAAGGCCAAGTACGGCGATTCCGCGAAGAGTGTATGGGCGCTGCTCGCGGCCGACGCGTTCCGTGTGATAGTCGAGGCAATCCAGAAGACCAGCAGTACCGATCCGGCGAAGCTCGCCGAGTACCTCCACACCAAGGTCAAAGACTTCCCCGGCATCTCGGGACCCATCATCGGGTTCGATGAGAAGGGCGACAGGCTGGGCACAATCCACAAGGCCTACATCGTCAACGAGAAGGGCGAGTTCATACCGGCCAAGTAATGTCAGCAGGGGGCGGGGAATCACCCCGCTCCCTCCCAGACTCCACATACTCACACCCGGGAGGACTCAGTTGTGGAGCAATTCTTCCAGCAAATGGTCAACGGCATCACGGTCGGATCGGTGTACGCCCTCGTGGCGCTGGGCTACACGATGGTCTACGGGATCCTCCGCATGATTAACTTCGCCCACGGTGAGATGTTCATGCTCGGGTCATATATCGCCCTCACGCTGCTGGTTTCCCAGAAGGTCAACCTGCTGGCGACGATTCCCAACCTGTTCGTCGTGCTGCTCGGCGTGTTCATTATGTCGATGATTGTGGTCGGGGGCGTAGGGGTGGCCATTGAACGGATAGCGTACAGGCCGCTCCGGAAGGCGGGCAGGCTGGCGCCTATTGTGTCGGCGCTCGGGATGTCCCTGGCCGTGCAGAACGCGGTCATGCTCACCTACGGGACCCAATACCAGGTGTTCCCCGAGGGACTTTTGCCGGAGTTGGTCTGGCAGGTCGCCGGAGTCGAGATCACCCTGATGCGGGTGGTCATCCTGCTGATCTCGGTCGGCCTGATGGCCGCCCTGTATATATTCGTTCAGAAAACTCCGCTGGGGACCGCCGTCCGCGCCACGGCGCTCGACCACGACGCCGCCAGGCTTATGGGCATCGATGTGGACCGGATCATCCTTACGGTCTTCCTGATCGGGCCGGCCCTGGGCGCAGCGGGCGGCATAATGGTGGGGATCTATTACAGGCAGGTCAACTTCACGATGGGGTGGACCTACGGTCTTAAGGCGTTCACAGCCGCCATCCTCGGCGGAATCGGAAACATCCCCGGGGCGATGGTTGGCGGCCTCCTGCTCGGCATCCTGGAGACCCTGGGCGCGGGATATATCTCTACCGGGTGGAAGGACGCGTTCGCATTCATCATCCTGATAACGATTCTGGTGGTAAGGCCGACGGGGCTGCTCGGTGAGAGAGTGGCCGAGAAGATCTAGGTCTCGGAGAGGATGACGAGAGTGCTGCCTCTAAACCGCGGTTCTTTGATGCCGGGCAAAGGCCGGACCGTGTTCCTGGCGTTACTCGGCTGCCTGCTTCTGCTGTACCCGCTCGTTGTGAACGACTACTGGACGATGGTGGGCAACTTCTACGGTATATACGTGCTGCTCGGCCTCAGCCTGAACCTGATCGTTGGAGACGCCGGCCTTTTCAACCTGGGCCACGCCGCGTTTTACGCTGTGGGCGCCTACAGCACGGCCATCCTGAACACGGTGTTCGGAATACCCACGATGGCCCTGCTTCCCGTAAGCGCTCTCTTTGCAGCGCTGTTTGCAGTGCTGATCTCTAAACCGATACTCCACCTGCGGGGAGACTACCTCGCCATAGTGACGATCGGCTTCGGCGAGATCGTACGGATCGCATTGTACCAGAACCCGTTCGACCTTACGGGCGGGCCGAACGGCATATTCGGAATCGCGAGGCCGCGGTTGTTCGGATTCGTTTTCCGGAGGCCGCACCACTATTTCTACCTCATCTGGGTTCTGGTAGTCATAACCATATTCGTCATGCGACGGCTCGAGGAATCTAGAGTGGGGCGGGCCTGGAACTGCATTCGCGAGGACGACCTTGCCGCCGAGGCCATGGGGATCGATACCGCGCGGCTCAAACTCCTGGCGTTCGCGCTCGGGGCCGGCGTCGCCGGAATGGCGGGGAACCTCTACGCGGGGAACATGACGGTCATCGCCCCCGAGAGTTTCAGTTTCTGGGAATCGGTGCTGATGTTCTGTATCGTCGTCCTGGGCGGCGCCGGGTCTGTCCCCGGAGTGATAGTGGGTGCGTTCGGCATGTTCGTCTTGCCCGAGCTGTTCCGGGGGTACTTCCTGCAGTCGAGGCTCCTGGTGTTCGGTCTGGCTATGGTGGCGATGATGCTGTTCAGGCCCGAGGGGCTGTTGCCGGTCCAGCAATGGAAGCGGGCGTCGGCCTCCTCGAGAAGCGAGGGATGATGCTCTCCTATGGCACTGCTTGAGGTAAAGTCACTAACGAAGAGATTTGGCGGCCTGACCGCCGTCAGCAGGGTCGACTTCAAGATCGAGCAAGGGGAGATCCTTGGCCTGATCGGGCCCAACGGGGCCGGTAAAACCACGGTGTTCAACCTCATAACCGGGATCTACCGCCCCGACGAGGGCGGCATCCTGCTGGACGGCCGAAGCATCGTCGGGCTGAGGCCCCACAAGATTGCCGAGCTCGGAGTGGCGAGGACGTTCCAGACGATACGCCTGTTCAAGAACCTCACCGCCCTGGAGAACGCGATGTCCGGGCGGCATTGCAGGACTCGCTCCGGCGTACTCTCAGCGATCCTGCAGCCACGTTCTCAGAGAGATGAGGAGCTCTCGATCCGGAGAGAGGCCCTGTCCCGCCTCGAAACCGTCGGCCTCCACGGTCACGAGGAGATGCTCGCCAAGAACCTGCCCTACGGCGACCAGAGGCGCCTGGAAATCGCCAGGGCGCTTGCCACCAGTCCTATACTGCTGATCCTGGACGAGCCGGCCGGCGGTCTCAACGAGCAGGAAAGCATGGAACTCATGGGCTTGATAGGCCGCATCCGCGATTCCGGTATTACAGTGTTACTTATCGAGCACGACATGACGGTTGTGATGGGCATCTCGGACCGAGTGGTCGTTCTCGACTATGGGGAGAAAATCGCCGAGGGGACCCCGGCGGAGGTCCAGTCCAACCCGCGGGTGGTTGAAGCCTACCTCGGAAAGGAAGAGGACGAACTCTGATGGCTCTCCTGCAAATCGAAGACCTCAACATCTACTACGGGGCGGTCCACGCTCTCAAGGGGATCGACCTGACGGTCGAGGAAGGGGAGATCGTCACCCTCCTCGGGGCGAACGGCGCGGGTAAGTCCACGACTCTCAGGGCCATATCGGGCCTTGTCAAGCCGAAATCGGGGCGGATCCTGTTTCATGGTAAGGTACTCAACGATTGCCCCGCTCACGAAATCGTAAGGCTTGGTGTCTCGCAGTCGCCCGAGGGCCGGAAGGTGTTCTCGACGCTGACCGTCGAGGAGAACCTCACCCTGGGCGCGTACGTGCGCCTGAAGGACCGCAAGGGCGTTGAGGGGACAAAGAAACGCGTGTTCGAGCTGTTTCCGAGGCTTCTCGAGAGGCGGGCGCAGCTCGCCGGGACCCTCTCGGGTGGCGAGCAGCAGATGCTCGCCATCGGCAGGGCACTCATGGCCTCGCCGCGCCTGCTATTGCTGGATGAGCCGTCGCTCGGGCTGGCCCCGCTCCTTGTGAAGAGCATCTTCTCTACGATAAAGGAGATCAACCAGCACGGTGTGACGATAGTCCTCGTCGAACAAAACGCGAGGGCCGCGCTGAAGCTGGCGCACCGCGCGTACGTGCTCGAAACGGGGAGGATCCCGCTGTCCGGGTCGGCGGCCGACTTCCTGAAGGACGAGCGGGTCCGGAAGGCGTACCTGGGAGAAAAGTAGAAACGGGGAGTGTTCGAACTGTGAGGAACGGCGTGTCGAGCCCGGCGTGGAAGCCGGGGCACAGTATCCTGTTCCTGTCCCGACGGGATGTGGCGGAATCAATAACGATGACGGAGGCCATTGAGGCCGCTGCGGCCGCATACGGGTCCGTCTCCGGCGGGACCGCCCAGGTACCGGTCAGGACGCCCATAAGGGTTGATGCTCACGGAGGCGTCTCCCTGTTCATGCCGGGCTACGTGCCCGCATCCGCAGGGGGTGCCACGGGCCTGAGAGGGGCGTCGGGCGGCCTCGGTATGAAGATGGCCTCGGTATTCCCGGGAAACACTTCGAAGGGATTACCAACGATCCTTGCTGCCGTACTGCTCGTCGACCCCGAGACCGGGGCGCCGGCGTGCCTGATGGAGGGGGCATACCTGACCGCCCTGCGCACGGGCGCGGCGGCGGCAGTGGCCGCGCTGTACATGTCCAGGCCGGAGTCCTCGGTGGTGGCGGTCTTCGGTGCCGGTGGCCAGGCAAGGATGCAGATCCTGGGACTCCTGGACGTGCGCCGAATAGTCGAGATAAGGATATTCGATCCGGCCCGCGACCGCGCGGAGGCGCTGGCGGCTGAGATCTCTCAGGTCGCTGCCGTGGGTAGGGTGGCGCCCGGATTCAAGTGCGTGGTGGCGCCTGGCGCACGCGAGGCCGTGGACGGCGCCGACATAGTGGTCACGGCCACCACCTCGTCGAAGCCGGTATTCAGGGCGGAATGGCTGAAGCCCGGGGCGCACATAAACGGAATCGGGTCGTTCAGGCCCGATATGCAGGAGGTCGGGGAGGACACCGTGGTACGCGCGGCGCGCGTGATCGTCGATTCCCGCGAAGCCGCGCTCGAGGAGGCCGGCGACGTGATAATCCCGCTCCGGAAAGGCCTCATCACAAGCGACAGGATAGCGGGGGAGATCGGCGACCTCGTGCTGGGACGCCTGCGCGGGAGGCAGTCGCCCGACGAAATAACCTTCGCGAAAATGGTCGGCCTGTCCGCGCTGGATGTCAGCGTGGGTTCCGCGGTGTTCAGGAGAGCGCTGGAGTCGGGCAGGGGTACCGTCCTGCCGCTGTGAGCGGACACTGCCCGGTATTGCACTCGACCGCAAGCGGTGTTATAATGTCGCCAGGGATGAGAATCGTTCTCACATGTGAGGTTCCTGGCCTTGGACGGATATCCTGTGAAAACTGATTCGCTTGAGGCTTACAGGGACGCGCTGACAACGGCGGGATTCCGGTTTACCCGCCAGAGAGAGGCCGTTATCCGTGTACTCGCCGGCGCCGGCGGAGGCCACCTGAGTGCCGAGGAAATCGCCCAGGAAGTAAGGGCCACCGACGGGCCCGGTCTCGCCACGGTGTACCGCACGCTGTCGATGCTCGAGGGAATCGGCATTGTGAGAAGCATTGACCTCGGGGATGGACGGGCGCGGTACGAGATCTCCGACGCCCCCGAGCACCACCACCATCACCTCATATGCACAGTGTGTGGGAGGGTGGAGGAGGTCGAACACGACCTCTTGCATCAGATCGAGGAGCACGTAAAGGCTCGCCATGGTTTCGCAGTCAGGAATCATTCGTTGAAGATCTACGGCATCTGCAGCGTGTGCAGGGGTACGGGTGGTTCCACGGGTTCATAAGGGATTACGCGTGCCCACTATTGAGAATGATTCTCAGCCAAAGTTCACTTAAGGCCCGGGCGACGTTCAGAGCAGGTTGAAAGGGGCCTTCCCCAATGAGATCCGCCGTCGATACTGTACGAGACCTCGTAAGGTCGTTGTCTTCCCGGTTTTACGGGTACGGCAGGTGCCGGGGCTGCCACCGGTCGTGTCCAGGCCGGGGTAGCCGTCGGATGGCCGGCAGGGTCCTGCTTCTGGGCAACCCGAACGTGGGTAAGAGCGCGGTGTTTAACGCGCTCACAGGTGGCAGGGCGACTGTATCAAACTACCCCGGAACGACGGTGGAAATGCTGCAGGGTTTTCTGAAGGGCGTCTCCGCCTGCATTCAGGTGACAGATACCCCCGGGATGTATTCCATCGTCCCTGTGACTGAGGAGGAACGCATCGCGGTACGGGAGACGCTCACGGCTACGGAGAACACCGTAGTCGTGCAGGTCGGCGACGCCAAGAACCTCGAAAGGACCCTGGCCTTAACCCTGCAGATACTCGATCTGCGAATCCCCCTGGTTCTTGTGCTTAACATGATGGACGAGGCCGAATCCGCCGGTATAAGCATCCACTCGGATGCGTTGAGCGGCTGTCTCGGCATACCCGTTGTGACGACGAGCGCTGTATCCGGGCGGGGGATTGAAGATCTTCGCAACGTCATTATCGGTAGCCTGGAGACAGTGTGGCTCGGCCGGCCCTGCGGGTGTATCTCAACCGGGGTTTCGTGTGCGGCTGCCGCCCTGTGGGGTCCCGTGGAGCTCGAGGGGCAGGATAGCGGAGCGGGGCCAGGGGGCGAGGCTGGCGAGGCTCTGCAACAGGCGAAGAGCATGCTTGAGGCGCTGAGCCGGTATTTCGAATCCCGGGCGCCGGGGCGCGGCCGGCTGTATGCATCTGTCTACCTTGAGGGCGGGCGCGACGGGCTGGCCGGTGTGCTGGACGAGGCCACACTCGTGGCCGCGCGCGACACCGTGGGAGACATCGACCCGCAGCAGGCGGAGCAGATCGCCCTTATCCTCGCGGGCGCCCGTCACGCGAGAGCCAGAGAACTCGCACGCCAAGCGCAGGCATGCACGGCGGAAGACGATGGTGCTCGCGGGCCCGCGGCCTCCGGGCGAGCCTTGCCGAAGACCGTCCCCGACATCGATAGGGTGCTGATACACCCGCTTCTGGGGTTTGTTCCGCTCGTCGCGGTCGTCTATTTTGGACTCTACCTCCTGGTAGGGAAGCTGGGGGCGGGGGTGGTCGTGGACTTTATCGACTCGGGGCTATTCGAGCGATTCGTGACCCCCAGGGCCACTACGGCAGTCGGCGCGTTCCCCGATCTCGCTCGTGACCTCCTCGCCGGTGACTACGGGTTACTCACGGTGGCGCTGCGGTACGCCTTCGCCATCATCATGCCTATAGTGGGCACGTTCTTCATCGCCTTCGCGCTGATCGAGGACTCCGGCTACCTTCCGAGAATGGCGCTCTTGCTCGACAGCTGGTTCAGGCGGTTGGGTCTCAACGGGCGCGCAGTTATACCGATAGTGCTGGGCTTCGGGTGCGACACCATGGCCACTGTAGTCACCCGGACGCTCGAAACAAGGAGAGAGAGGCTGATTGCCACAGTGATCCTGGCCCTGGCGATTCCATGCTCGGCGCAACTTGGACTCATCATGGCGATACTGTCCCCGCAGCCGGTCGCATTGTTGTTGTGGGCGCTGGTCGTGTTCGCGGTACTGGTGACAGTGGGTACGATGGCAGCGCGATTGCTACCGGGAGACCCGCCGGGTTTCTTTATGGAACTTCCTCCGCTCAGGGTCCCGCGACTGGCGAACATCCTTTCGAAGTCCTGGGCGAGGATGACGTGGTACGTGCTCGAGGTGATTCCGGTGTTCGCCGGCATGAGCGTGGTCCTGACGCTTGCGGACAGGTTTGGGGTGCTCGAGCGGGTCATAACCGTGATCGGGCCGCTCATGAGCTCGATGGGTCTGCCTGCGGCTGCGGCAGAGGTCTTCATATACGGCTTCTTCCGGCGCGACTACGGGGCTGCGGGGCTTTACGACCTGGCCAGGGCTGGTGTCCTGTCCACAAACCAGATCCTGATCGCGGCCGTCGTTCTGACCCTGTTCGTTCCGTGTATCGCCCAGTTTACCGTAATGATGAGGGAGCGTGGGGTCACCGCCACGCTGGCAATATCCGCGTTCGTGACGCTTTGCGCCGCAGGGGTTGGCATTGTTCTGAACGCCGCCATGGGCGCCCTGGGGGTGGTGTTGTGACCGGTTTTCGATGGGGGTGGCGAGGCCGCTGCAGACAGGCACATACTGCTCACGGTCACCATGGTCATGGTCACCCTGGTGACGACCGGCCGCCGTCCCCGAGGTCTTGCGTGCCGCTATGTCACTGGCCCGACGGTGCGAGGCTTCTGGTGGTGGGGATCCGTCCCGGGCACTCCGGTCGCGGCGACCTGGCATGCAGGAAACTCGCGTCGCTCGGGATAGTCGCCGGGTCGGCCATCAGGCTGATCCAGAAAAGGCCGTTGCCGGTAATCGCGCTGGGGAACTCGAAGTTCGCGATCGATATGAATACCGCCGACCTCGTCATGTGCGTCCCGGACGGCGGCAGTACTGCTCAGTGTGCGGTGCTACCGGATTGACCGCGCGGGGAGAGACGGCGGGCAACGGTAAAGTTGCTCGCCAACCCAAATGTAACGTCGTATAATATTTCTTATGTAGAGTATAGTCGATTCCTTTGAGTATACCTCCTCGCCGTGTGAGGCACGGCACGTGCCGGAGGCCGCCTCAGGCCTGTCTTGAGCGGACAGTTGCCTCATTGGTGGGCCGCCGTGGGTCCTGATGCCGGGGCCTGCCGGCGGCTTAGGATGCCCCTGAGGGTCTCCAGCGTGATGTTACCGCCCGACAGCATGAGGGCCACGCGCTTGCCCTGGAGCCGATCAGCTATCTTGGTGGCGGCCGCTGTGGCGGCCGCGCCCGCGCCCTCGGCGACCTGGTGTGTGGTTTCGAGCAACATCTCGATGGCATTCTTCATCTCGTCCTCGGACACGAGGACCATATCGTCAAGATAGCGACTGAGGATTCGGAACGGCAGCTCGAACGCCACCCGCGTTGCCAGCCCCTCCGCGAATGTGTTCGCGCTGTCGGTCCCGGTAAGGCGACCGTGTTTCCACGACAGGTAGACAGAGGGCGCGCGCTCGGCCTGAACCCCGATCACCTTTATGCGAGGTTCAATGGACTTCACCACTATGCACGCGCCGGATGCCCCGCTGCCACCGCCGATGGGCACGATTATGTAATCGAGGTCGGGTAGATCTTCGACGACCTCAAGGGTGCAGGTCCCTACGCCGGCAATGAGCAGGGGTTCATTCATTGAGTGAACGTAGCGGTAGCCCTCCTCCCTCGCCGTCTCCTCCACCCACCGGCGCGCTTCATCGAAATCCTTTCCCCGCAGGACAACCTCAGCTCCCAGGCTGCGCATCGCGTCGACCTTGAGGGGATTGGCGCCCTCCGGAGCGCCGACGATAGCCCGCACGCCGAACGCCCTGGCAGCGTATGCGATGGATTGGCCGTGGTTTCCTGTAGACGCCGTGATGACACCGCGGGCCCGTTCTTCCGGCGTCAACTGCGAGACCAGATTCAGCCCGCCGCGCACCTTGAACGCGCCGACCGGCTGGAGATTCTCGCACTTGACCCAGGCCTCGCACCCGAGAATCCTGCCCAGGGCCGCCGGCTTGATGAGCGGGGTCGGCTGCAGGAACCGGTTCACGATGGTTCTCGCACGGAAAACGTCCGAGATGGTGGGATCCCACAACTCCGGCATTTTCTTCTCCCTCCCTGGAGGATGACGAGGTCCTACTCAATGACGGCGAATGCCTGCTCCGCCGCTTCCCTGCCCCTCCTGATGAACTCCCTGGCCGCGGCGAAATCTATCAGGCTCAGGCCGGACAGGTCGGGCTGGATCAGCACGTCGGCATCGCGGACCTCTTTGTCGACGTTGGTGCGCTGGATGATGTCGTGGGCGTGGAGGATTATCTGGAAGACGTTCTTCGGCGGAGGCCCGCCCACGCCGCGGGAGTTCAACTCGACCGCGACCACGTAATCCGCCCCAATGGCGCGGGTCACGCTTGTGGGGACGTTGTTGCACAAGCCCCCGTCCACCAGCATCCTCCCGCCCATCTTGACCGGGACGAATATCCCGGGAATCGAGCAGCTCGCCCTGATGGCTTCGGATACGGGCCCCGAGTTGATGAGCACTTCCTCACCGGTACATATGTCGGTGGCCACTGCGGCGAATGGAATGTCGAGGTCCTCGAACCTCTTGCCCCCGATTATGGAGTCGAGGTGGGCTGCGAGTTTCCTCGTCCCGATGAGGCCGTCGCGCCTTACCGAGATCTCGGCGAGGTCCCGCCAGCGCGCGTGAAGCGCGATATCCATCATGCCGGCGAGGGGCACCCCTGCGGCGTACAGTCCACCTATTACGGCGCCGCAGCTCGTGCCGGCTATGTACTCTATACGGACGCCGAGTTCCTCGAGTACCTGCAGCACGCCGATATGGGCAAGGCCCCTCACGACTCCGCCGCCCAGCGCGACGCCGACCCTATCGGGAAGTCGTGGACGCACCGTTCATTCCCCTCCGCGATCCTCGCGCAGCAGCACGAGGTCGAGTTTCTTCAACCCCATCGTACGAGTGATGAGGTCGCACTTGCAGGTGAAGAGGAAGTATATGTTCCGCCGGGTCTCGCCTTTGAGCGCTTCGAAGTTCCCCTGGCCTTTCGATATTATCACGTCCGCGCTGTCGAAAACCGCGCGGAACTCCTGCGAGCATTTCGACAGAACCACCCCCGGTAAAGCGGTCCCGTTGCTCACTATCGTAGCCAGGGAGTCAAGGCCCACCAGCCGAGCGTCGTCCGGCGTGGCATCGTTCACGATGGGCGCGCCTCTCGTCCCAAAGTACACCTCGAGGTGCGGGAACTCCTCACGGATGTACGATACCAGCACCTTGTCAAATACGATTTCGCCTGCGTTGTCGCCGATGTAGAGGAGCACCCCTGCGCCGGCGAGGTCGCTCCTCAGGCTCTCGAGAGCGTTCCGGTCGATCTGCTTCGATTCAGCAGTCCGGATGGCCTCCATCACGGTTTCCTTATCTACATGACGAAGCACCCCGAAGTCTATGATGTTCCCCGCGGCGGCAAGCCTTACCGCTGTCAAGAATCTGTCCGCCGAGCGGGCGATGACGTTCCCGAGGTCGTCCTCAAGTTTCATCATCTCACGGTTGAAGTATTCCTTCTCGTTCTGGAACAGGTCGCGCGCTCCAGCAGCCTCACCGAGGATCCTGTAGATCGCCCCCGCCAGTTCGGGCGTGCTCGCCCACTCGCGCGCTGTCGCAATCTCGCCAAATATCCTCTTCATCACCGCGACCCGGCTGTTCTCATCAGGGCAGTACTTCATCGTCACGTCGTACGCCTGGCGCACGAGGCAGGGATAGCATTCAAAGAACGCGCGCAACCGTCATCACCCACCCGGCCGAACCCGTCAGCGCTTGGACGGGAACGCCTTGAATACGAGATTGAGCAGTATGCCGAATACTGACGCCGTCGCTATCGCCGGAAGCTCCATACCCCAGATCGGGATGGTCCCCGTAAATGATACCGCGCCCGCCTTCAGCGCCCCGGGGTCCGCGAAGAACGATCCACCGATGCCGATGACCAGGATGGTGGCGCCTATCGCAAGGTTCCTCGGGTCGAACAGGTCTACCTTCTCCGAGATCATGAGCGCAACGCCCTGGCCGCCGATGACGCCGAACAGGTATATCGATACTCCGCCGATAACCGCCACCGGAATGGTGTTAACGATGCCCGCTATCCATCCGAAGAAGCCCATCACGATGGCCACCGCGGCGGCGGTCATGATCACGGGGACGGAGAAGTTTCGCGTTATCGCCATCAGGCTGTTGTTCTCGCCGTAGTTCGTCCCCGCGGGCCCTCCGATGAAGCCGGCGATAATGTCGCCGATCCCGTCGCCCATCAGGTTCTCGCCCAGCAGACCCGAGATACCGTAACGCCTCGACCGGCCGAGTTTCCCGGCGAGGTCATTGACGTAGAGGTCGATCTGGTAGAGGTGGGCGGTTGACTCCGGGATCGTGGCTATCGCGACCGGCATGATCGCGGCGATCGCTACGGGGCTCCATACCGGCATGGTGAACTTCGGGATCGCGAAGAACGCCGCTTTTTGCAGCGGCTCGAAGTTGACAACGCCTGTCGCCAGGGACGCAAGGTACCCCACGGCCACGCCGAACAGAACCGGAAGCTGCCCGAGCGCGCCTTTCAGGTACACCGAGAACAGGATGGTCGCCACAAGGGTAATGAGCGCCACCGTCCAGTTGGCAGCCGCCATGCTCATCGCCGCGAACGCGAGCGCGAGCCCTATGACGATCGCGACGCTACCCGTTACTATCGGTGGGAGTATCGTGTTGATGGACTTCTGGCCGTACCGCTTGACCAGCCAACCGGCGATTATCGAGACCAGGCCGGATGCAACGATGCCGCACTGCGCCGCGGGAACGCCAGCGGCCTTCGCCACTCCCGCGACGGCAGCTATGTACGAGAAGCTCGATCCGTAGTACAGCGGGATCCTGCGGCAGGTGAACAGGATGAATCCCAGGGTGGCAAGGCCACTCGCCACGATAGTGACACCGACGTCAAAGCCCGTGAGGATTGCCACCAGGACAGTCGCGGGGAACATGACGATTACATGCTGGAGCGCGAAGATGAGGAGTCGACCTGGAGGCGGAGTGTCGTCCGGTAAATAGCCTACTACATGCGCGTTACGCTCATCCATCAAACCAACCCCCTTGTGTGGGGCCGGTCGCGGACAGGCCAGCGTTGCCAATCCGGGGCGGAAACCGTGGTTATCGTTTTGTCCCCTTGCTAGCCTCACCGGACCAGCCTTAAAGGTACACTTCGCCATAGAATGTATCCTATGGCTGTTCCGGTGTCAACAGAAACCTCCTTCCATAAAATCCCTGACCCGGTGAGCAGGAGTATGTTCCTGTGCCGTCATATTTATCCTGCGTTATGTAACTACTGCCTTGTTGACAAGGCCTTTCCAGGCGTGCCGTCGAATTCCGTAAACTTTGAACACCTCACCCCGAACAGTGACGGTCATGTGATGGACAGTTGATGAATACCGGGAGGGAATCTGATATGAGACAATCAATGAGACAATCAAAAGGAATTGGCGGCCTTCCCTTCGCTGGTCACGCCGGCCCCTCCGCTGCCCCGTCGCGGATCGGCCGGCTACTGAGCGGAGCGGACAGGGCCATCATTACCGCGGGTGTCGTGGCGTCACTCGCCCTCTCACCCATGACCTTACCGCGGGTCGAGGCGGGTTCGTCCATCTCATCCGCTACGCCGGGCTATTCAGCCTCGGTGCGGGCGCCCCTTCCCTACCGGAGTTCCCCGGTCATTTATTCGGGTGTTATACGGGGCGGTTACCAGTTCGGAGGCCGGGTCGCGGGGCGACCTGTAGTCTCCACCCCTACGCCGCCCGTGTATCCCGACCCGCAACCCCCTGTCGCCCCCTCTACGCTGGCGCAGCCAACTTCGTCGCCGGGAGGAGCCGGGGCCGGGACCTCCACTCAGCTGGCAGGCGCGGCGCCGTCTTCAGGCCCGGCGACCGAGGTCAGCAGGCCGGCTGCAGGGATTGGAGAGGTATTCGCCTATTGCCCCGTCGACTATCCCGGGGATCCGTCCGGGTACGTTTCGCTCAAGGCGCACGCCTCGAAAGTCCACACGGCAGCGGCTTTCCTTTACGGGATCGACGCGAGCGGCAGGCCATACGGAGAGGATGACCAGAGGCTCTTCGCATTGCAGAAGGCCGCTGGCTTCAATCTGGTCGCCGTGGTCCACAACTTCAGGAACGGGAACTTCGATCCCGAGGTCGTCCGCCCTTCCCTCGTGACGCTTGAAGGCAGGGCGCGCGCCGCCGGGGCAATCACGGACCTCGTGTTGTCAAAAGGCTACAGCGGCGTGAACATCGACTTCGAAGGCCTAACCCCCGATCTGAGGACCCCGTTTTCCCTGTTCATCAAGAACCTCGCGGGGAGGCTTCATCATCACGGGCGCACAGTCAGCATCGCTGTCCCCGCGAAGACGCGCGACATCCCGGGTGATGCCTGGAGCGGCGCATTCGACTACACCGCGCTGGCGAACGACGCGGATAGGCTCGTCATAATGGCCTACGACCAGCACTGGGTTAACGGGCCGGCGGGGCCGATAGCATCCATAGGCTGGGTGGACAAGGTCGCCGCCTACGCGGCGAATGCGGCACCGCCGGAGAAGGTGCTCCTCGGAGTGCCTCAATACGCCTACGACTGGCCCGACGCCGGCGGGCCGGCGATGTACATCACTACGCCGCGGGCGATGCAGATAGCAGCCGAGACAGGGGCCGAAATACTCTGGGACAACGCCGCCCAGGTCCCGCACTTCTACTACTGGCGCGGCAGTGAGAAAAGGCACGTCTACATGGAAAACAGCTACAGCCTGGCGTTCAAGCTGAAGGTGGCCAGGTCGCGCGGGCTGGGCGGCATCGCTATCTGGAGGCTGGGTTACGAGGACCCGCTTATCTGGAGCATGCTGTAGCCTTGCGGTATTGGCGCTTCGTGGGTCCGGCGAACAGGTGTTTGCGCTACGCATGCCCGCGTGGTATAATTGGCGCGAAACGAACACGGGGGTGAGGTAGTTGGCGGAGGACCTGACTCCACGTCAGACCCAGATACTGCAGTTTATCAAGCGATGCGTCCAGGAAAAGGGGTATCCCCCGTCCGTCAGGGAAATCTGTCGCGCGGTCGGCCTCAGCTCCACCTCGACCGTCCACGGCCACCTCGACAAGATCGAGCAGAAGGGACTCATCAAGAGGGATCCTACGAAACCGAGGACCATCGAGATCACGGGGTCGAAACACCCCGCGAAGCGCCTGGTTGACGTCCCGCTACTGGGCCGCGTGACCGCAGGCCAGCCGATCCTTGCAGTGCAGAATGTCGAGGACACCTTCCCCCTGCCCACGGACCTGATCGAGAGCGAAGAGGCCTTCCTGCTGTCTGTGAAGGGGGACAGCATGATAGGCTCGGGGATACTCGACGGTGATCACGTGCTGGTCAGGCCGCAGGACACCGCCGAGAACGGGGATATAGTAGTCGCGCTTATCGGCGATGATGCCACCGTGAAGAAGTTCTTTCGCGAGGCCGACCACGTCCGGCTGCAGCCCGATAACCCCGCCATGACGCCCATAATCACCCGCGACGTGAGGATAATCGGAAAGGTCATCGGCCTTTTCCGCCGCTATTAGGCTTCTTTGGTCGCGTCAAGCACCGCTCCGGCCGCCTTCAGGGCGGCTATCATGACGTGCTCCTTCGAGAGTCCACCCTGCAGGTAGGCCCAGTATGGTTCCTCGAACGGCCCGTCGGCGCTCAACTCGATGGATGATCCCTGCGTGAACGTACCCGCTGCCATGATCACGTCGTGATCGTAGCCCGGCATCCGCCAGGGTTCCGGTGTGACGTGCGAATCCACTGGCGACCATGCCTGAATCGCCCCGCAGAAGGCCGAGAGGCGCTGCGGCGACCCCAGTCTGACCGCCTGCACGAGGTCGTAACGCGGCTCGCGGGCCAGAGGGCTAACCTGGAAGCCGAGGTTCTCGAACAGGCGAGCGCAGAACACTGCACCCTTGAGCGACTCGCAGACAGTATGGGGCGCGAGGAACAACCCGTGGAAGAATTCCCTGTTAAGGCCCAGCGTGGCGCCGACCTCGCCGCCCAGGCCGGGGGCGGTCAACCGCGCGGCCGCGGCATCGACGAAAGAGGCTCGACCCGCCACGTAGCCGCCCGTCCTGGCCAGGCCTCCACCGGGGTTCTTGATCAGCGACCCGGCGACCAGGTCCGCGCCAACCGAGGCCGGTTCCCGCTCCTCGACGAACTCGCCGTAGCAGTTGTCAACAACCACCGCGCACGATGGGCTGTGTGCCTTCACCTCGCGGGCGATCCTCCCTATCGTTTCCGTGGAGAGCGCGACCCTGTCCGAGTATCCCCTCGACTTCTGGATATACACAGTCCGCGTGCCCCGGGACAGCGCCTCGCGCACAGCCTCCCAGGGCCTGTCAAGGCGAGTCAGGTCGAGTTCCCTGTAGGTTATGCCGTAGTCACGGAGTCCGCCGGTCAGCGCCGGCGCCGCAGTGGGCTTCGCCGGGGCGACGTAACCGCCGTGCGCAGAGCCATCCCGGGTCCCGTGTATAGTATCGTGCAAAGTCCTGTACACCGGTCCGGTCAGCGACAGGAGCTCGCTACCCGGCACGGCAGCGGCCAGGAGGGCGCATGCCACAGCGTGTGTACCGGATACGAACTGCAGCCGTACGAGGGCCTTTTCCGCCCCGAACACGAGGGCGTAGACGCGGTCCAGGGCCTCCCTGCCGGCGTCGCCGTAGCCGTAACCCGTGCTCGGGCAGAGGTTCGTCTCCGACACTCTGGTATCCCTGAATGCCTCCAGTACCCTCCTGGTATTACCCAGGGCCGTGGCATCCAGCCTGCCACATAGCGGCTCTACGTAATCAAGGGCCTCTCGCGCCGCGGAGCGGACCTCATCACGAAGGCCCAGCCTCTCGAGCGCCGCAATCATGAGTTCCATCCTGCTCAATCCTGCTCCGTATCCTCCTCGACCATACGCGGGGCAACACCGCGCGAACTCTGATACCGTCGGCCAGGTAGTCAATTTCGGAGATCTTGCCGTTGGAGTGAATGAGCGACATGAGCGCCTGCATCGAATACGGGATCAGCAACTCCTCTTCCTGTCTGTCGACGCCGAGCCGCTCGTCTACGGCAGCCAGGAGCGAATCGAGGCCGGCCCCCGTGAGGGCTGATATCCGGACGGCGGGAGCGTATTGCTCGAGCACCGCGTCCGGGACGGGCCGCAGGTCGCACTTGTTGAACACCGTGACTACCGGCCGGTCGCCGGCCCCCAGCGATCTCAGGAGACCGGAAACGACCTCCATCTGCTGGGGATAGGCCGCGCTGCTGGCGTCAACGACGTGCACGAGAACGTCCGCCTCGAGGACCTCCTCCAGCGTCGCACGGAAAGCGGCCACGAGTTCGTGCGGAAGGTCCCTGATGAAGCCCACCGTGTCGATGAGCAGGGCGTCCTGTCCCGAAGGCAAGGCCACGCGCCTGACGGTCGGGTCGAGCGTGGCGAACAGCCTGTCCTCGGCGAGCACGCCCGCCCCCGTCAACGAGTTCAGGAGCGTCGACTTTCCCGAGTTGGTGTAGCCCACCAGGGCAATCACGGGGCACGGGACGGCCCTCCGCCTTGACCGCTGGATCTCGCGCCTCTCACCTATGGCGTCGATCTCCTTGCGGAGGTCCCTTATCCGTCTCCTCATCCGGCGCCTGTCCACTTCCAGTTTGGTCTCGCCGGGACCGCGGGTTCCGATCCCTCCCCCCAACCTGGACAAGACCTTGCCACGTCCCGTCAACCGCGGCAGCGCGTACAGCATCTGCGCGAGTTCCACCTGGAGTTTGCCTTCCCCGGTCCTCGCGCGAGCCGCGAAGATGTCGAGTATCAGCTGGGTCCTGTCCACGGGGCGGGCATTCGTAGCGCGCTCGATGTTACGGATCTGAACGGGAGTCAGGTCCGAATTGAAGACGAGCACGGCGGCGCCGAGTTCCGACATGGCCACCCTGATCTCCTCGATCTTGCCCTTCCCGACGAAGAAGCCGGGATCGGGTGATTCCCTTACCTGCAAGAGGTGGCCGCGGACCTCCAGGCCGGCGGTATCGGCCAGCCTCACCATTTCCTCGGCCCGCTCCTCGCGGTCAGCCAGCGGCACCATCGGGCTCACGACTGAGACCAGTAGCGCTCCGGCGGTGTCTGTAACGACGACTCCTCACCCCTCTGAGAGCCCCGCGGCGCGAGAGCGACCGCGGCAGCCCTGCAAGGACAAATTATACCATATCGCGACCGCGGCCGGAGTCACTCCGCTTCCCCAAAACCCCAGTAACGTGAGTTGAAGAAGCCCTCCAGTACCCACACGAACACCGCGCCCAACACCGCGCCGGCGGTCCTGGCGAGGTCGACGGCGAATGCCAGCATCAGGATCCCCGACGACGCCAGGACCGTCTCCACAAGTCCGAGGCGGCGCGCGAAGGGCGCCGAAGACGGGCCCAGCGTCCTGTAGTCGATTGCATCGTCCAGGCCCTGGACGGCTGCCATGCAAAGGCCGCAAACCGCGGTGACCCTGAACCCGCAGCCCGCCAGCGATATGAGGAGCGCCAGCGCCGACTCCTGCCAACCTGTGAGGCCCGACGGATAGTGGTCCCGCCCCGCGCCCCAGGCCATCCCAAGGGCGTAGGAGCACAGGAACAGCCCCGCCGCGGTCTCGGGAGCGAACAATGCCCCGCAGACTAATGCCAGCATGGCGTACGGTAGCGAGGCAGCCCCGAGATTGCCCGCCAGGTTTGACTTGTCGCTGGCAGGCCTTGCCACGCCTGCTCCCCCGTCGAGCCAGTCATCCATGATCTTGACGGCCAGGCCTACGAAGGCGGAGCAGAGGAAGAACCGCAAAATATTCAGGACTAATCCGCCCGATACGGCGCGCGCTATGCCGCTCATCGTGCATCCTCCCACAGCCGCCCACTGCGGCGCGGCCACTAGGAGGATATGTCCGGGGCCCGTGGTCGAGACTGGATGGGACGGCGAGTATCGAACGCGTCAGGAGCCGGGAGCACGCCAGGCGAACACAAGGGGCACCACCCCGAACGGAGCGCTGCCTCCCTTGCGACGATCAGGGCCTCAGCCCGGCCGCATCGGGTGCCGTGGCGTAATCCCGCGCGCCGCCCCGCGGCGAACGCCACGGCCGCGAGGAGAGCCGCCGCGCTCGCGAGCAACAGCCATGCCTGCCAGGAGAATGGCGATCCCGGAACCAAGGCTCAACGCCTCCTCGGATGACTTCACTCCGGAAGGCACAGTCTACCGCGCCTCCAGCAAGGGCGGTCAGACGTGCTGTACTATGAATGCCTTCACCTGCCGGAAGCCGGTACCTCGCGCGGCCGACGTGGGAATGACCACGCACGCCGGAAACATCCGCCTTATGTAGGCGAGACCGGCCTCGGACCCGTAAAGGTCCATCTTGTTCGCCAGCACCGCGTAGCCGAGCTTGGTCCTGGAGAATGCCGCTATCTGCAGGTCGACGTCGCCCAGGGCCTCCGGAGCGCCCGGTTGGGTGGCCTTCGAGGCGTCGACGACGTGCAGGACGACGTCGCTGGAACGGAGCCTTTTCAGGGCCTGGGCCATTGCAGATCTGGCAGCGGGGTCGGGGTGGATGCCCTCGGATATGCCCGGCGTATCGGTGAGGTAGAAATCCCTTATCCCCTTGCCGACTCTGATGCGAAGCACTGCGGGACGCACTTCCATCGTGGTGTGGGGCGTTGGCTCGACGAGACCGCTGCGCGCGGTCTCGAATGAGCAGGAAAGCTCGTAAGTCCCCCCTCGCGGCGCCGGCGCGAACTGCAGGACCCTGGCGCCTATGTACTCCGCGAAGTTTATGAGGAACAACGTCTTACCGGCGTTGGGTTTCCCGATTATGATGCAGTCCCTCAAGTCCGGCGGCCTCCCCGATTTCTTCCTCAGCGATAGTCATCAGCGCATCGCGCTCGAATATCTCCCGCTCGACCACCCTTACCGCCTGCCTGCGGATCGCCCGCTCGATCAGGTTCCTGACGAGCCGCGCGTTGGAGGGAACGGATTCGGCGGCAGTCAGGCGTGCGAGGTGCTCCGCGAGCGCGCCCTTCGCTTCGGGAGTGAGCGTGTACTGGCGCGTCCTGAGCATTACACCCGCGATATCCAGGAGCTCGTCAACGCTGTAATCCGGAAACGCCAGGTGGAGCGGGAACCTCGATCTGAGCCCGGGGTTGGTCCAGAGGAACCGTTCCATCTCGTCCGGGTACCCGGCCAGGACCAGAACAAAATCGCCCTTGTGGTCCTCCATGGCCTTGACGAGCGTATCGATGGCTTCTTTGCCGAAATCCTTCTCCCCGCCCCGCGCGAGCGAATACGCCTCGTCGATGAACAGCATCCCGCCCAGCGCCCTCTTGACCTGCTCCCTGGTCCTCTGCGCAGTATGGCCTATGTACTCCCCCACCAGGTCCGCCCTTTCGACCTCAATCAGGTGGCCCTTCTCAAGCGCGCCCGCGTCCCTCAGGATCCTCCCAAGTATCCGCGCTACAGTCGTCTTGCCGGTACCCGGATTGCCGGTGAATATCATGTGGAGTACGGTGGGCTCCGTGGCGAGACCCACCCTCTGCCGGCGCCGCTGAACCTCCACGAAGGCGTGGGTCTCCCTGACCAGCGCTTTGACCTCCGTGAGGCCGACAAGGGAATGTAGCTCCTCCAGCGGGTCCTGCTGCATGGAAGGTGGGGTCTTTGCGGGCGCCGGGGGGCTGGAGCCGTGCTCGCGGAGCATCCTGAAAACCTCGGGCGCGCCGACCTTGCCATCCTCGAAGAGGCGCACGATCTCGTCGTAGGTTCTCAACACCGGCTTCCCCCTATCCCCCGCCGTCTATAAGCTATGCGCCGCCGGCCTCCCGTGACAGAATGGTGAATCAGCATAGTGACAACACGACCTGCTGCGGTGTCATACCCAAGGAACCAGACCCCGATAGAGAGGATGGCCAAGGGGAACCGCGAAAGAACGCTACCGGCGGAGTTCCATCCTCTCCAGGATCTGCAGATCCAAGCCCACCATCATCCCTCGATCCGGGCTCCTCGGACCCCGACTATCAGTGGATCAACCTGGTTCAGAACTGGACTGAAAGACCCAATCGTGCATAAGGTCTCTCCGAGGGAGCAGCCGACAATACCGGCCTCACCGTGCGAGAAAACCCCGCTCACCGCCATCTGCCCTGCCAGGGCGCCCTCGGCAGCCCCGGCTGCGCATTTGAGGGCGCAACTGGCCTTGGCGCCATCACATAGCATCCCATAGAGGTTCCCTATCACCGTTTGAGCTGCTCCCTCCACCTGTTTCTTGTGACCTCCCATTAGCCAGCAGACCGAAGCAGCCACTCCGGCCCCTGCGCTTACCGCTCCACACAGTGCAGATATATTTCCAGTAAAAGCCTTAACATAGAGATTTGTAGCGTGTGCCAGCAACAGAGACTTAACCTCTTTGATTGGCCCGGCGTTGACGGCTCTTGCCGCCAGAAGGACGGGAATACTAATCGATATGCCCTGGTTGCCGCTTCCACAGGATGTAAGCACCGGCCATATAACGCCCGCCATTCGTGCGCAAACCGCTGCGGCCACCCACAATCGAGCCTTTGTGATGAGACTACGCCCAACCTCATCCTTTGCGGGGGCACAGGTAAGGATGTTCGAAAGAGCATGGGGAAAGTCCGGTAGCGAGACAGAACATCCTCCATGTAAGGACTGCTCCGCCAGCGATAACGCCGACAAAGCACCTTCTTGCAGGTACTGGATTTCGTCCACGTCCGCGGACATGATCATGTCAAGCAGAAAACCGTAGGAGAATTGCTTGACGGATTCCATGGAAGACCATCTACTTGGTGCCGGGTCTCCTTTGTCCATGCCTTCTGGGGGCACAGGCTGCTCGACGACGACCTGTCCGTCTACCATCATCCTGGTAATACGTGTGTGATTGCCCTCTATAGTCACTTCTGCTGTTCTGGTTGCCCCCACCACTCTTGCCAGGCAATACACGCCCGTATAACGGAGACTGCAGCTCGCCTTCACGCTGTTGCTGTCCAGGAGCCGGTGCGCCTCCCGCACAGTACGTGGATCAACACCACTTAGGGCTTCTAGACCCATCTCAGGCCTACCCACGACAGCTCCAAGGGCCGCCGCGATTTCCGGACCTTTCCGGTCGGTGCCCGGAAGACCGACAGCCAGGCAATTCTTCATTACTCCAGGGCTTACGGTTACCTCCACGCGGGCGGGGGATTCGCTAATCAGGCTTTTCGATTTGGCCGCCGCGAAGGCTATCATGGCTGGCTCCGTACAAACCGTCGCCTTCTCAGCCCCTTGCCGTACCAACGCCAACAGAAGGCTTGCTTCCTCCGTCATTGGAGCACTCCCCCTTGCAGTATCCTCAGTGCATGCGTTCAACCCCCTGAAGCAAGATCCGTACCAATCTGCCCGGGTAGGAGAACACGTGCATAGCAGTGGCCTTCGCCGGGCGTCTGTTGTCGCAGAATGAGAATATCCCACTTTGACACGACACTTCAGCAGGGGAATCGCATGTCGCGACAAATAAGATAGGCGGCTACTATCCGAAAACGAGCTGTGGGTTCACTCTGATGACGATGTCTGGGGTGTAGACAGATGACGAGCAACCTCCTGGCGACACAACCCATGAAATCATTTCTTCAGGAAGTAGCCGTTTCGGTGTCCACCATCCTGGACTTGGATGTAACAATCGTGGACGCGTCTCTGGTGCGAGTGGCGGGTACCGGCGCCTACAGCAGCGTGGTGGACGAGCAGCTGCCCTTGTTGTGTTCCTTCGGTTCCGTGTTGCGTTCAGGTGCTCCCTGCCTCGTTTCGCGGCCGCGCGAGGATCCGGCGTGCTCGACGTGCGACAAACACGACCGTTGTCGTGAGACGTGTCACCTGGCTTTCCCACTGTCCCTGGAAGACCAGCCCGTCGGGGTTTTGTCGCTGGTCGCATTCACTGAGGAGCAGCGGCAACGAATCGTCCACCGTCAGGTCGAGTACTCCTCATTCCTCCACCACATAGCGAGACTCGTAGCCATGTCCCTACGTAGTGAAGTCACTTCCCGCAAGCTGGCGGAAGAACGTGACCGCCTGAACGGCATCGTCGACGCAATTGCAGAAGGAATCATAGCTGTCGACGACATGGGGATCGTTGTGTGCTGCAACCGGGTGGCATACGAGGCTCTGGGTTTCGACAATCAGTGTGTTGTGAGCAAGCCGCTGGCTGACTTCATTCCCGAAGCACCTGTACTGGGGATCCTGAAATCCGGAACCGCCCACGTCAACAGGGAAGTCATCCTCCCCGGCCGGTCGCGACGATTGCGCCATATCAGTACAGGGACTCCCCTGTTCAGCCAGGGCAAGGTCGTGGGAGCGGTAGCCCTTCTCCGAACCGCAGAAGAAGCCCATCGTATGGTTTATGAGATTTCGGAGCGCCAGCCGGACAGGGCCATCGACCACATCCTGGGCAATGATCCACGCCTCCAAGAGGCAAAGAAAATGGCCCTTGTTGCCGCCGCTGGTAACGCTACAGTCCTCCTGGCAGGAGAGAGCGGTACGGGTAAGGAGCTTTTTGCCCGGGCTATCCACTACCATAGCCCCCGGTCTGATGGACCCTTCGTGGCTGTCAACTGCGCGGCTCTCCCTGAAGACCTCCTCGAATCCGAACTCTTTGGTTATGAAGAGGGAGCGTTTACAGGTGCCAAACGGGGCGGCAAGCCCGGGAAGTTCGAGCTGGCTGCTGGTGGGACCATTTTCTTGGACGAAGTGGCCGACTGTTCTCTACGGTTACAGGCAGAACTCCTGAGGGCTCTCGATAGGCGTGAGATCCAGAGGATCGGGGGCACGTGCACTGTCTACGTGGATGTGCGCGTAGTGGCGGCTACCAATCGAGACCTTGAGACGATGGTACGACAGGGCGAATTCCGTGAGGACCTCTATTATCGTCTAAGTGTAATACCTATTCACATCCCACCCTTGCGCCAGCGTAAGGGCGACATCGGACTCCTTCTCGACGCTATGCTGCAACGCTACTCTCGAGGTATGAACCACCTTGAGACGCAGATCTCTCCATCCGTAAGGAAGTTGCTGTGCGAGTACTCCTGGCCCGGCAATGTGCGCGAACTGGAAAACACCGTTCAATACATGCTGCATGCCTGCACTGGTACCGTGATCGAGCCTGCGCATCTGCCACCGCGCATCCGCAAGAAATCCTCACATAGTCCGATGGGAGTATCGCTCGATCCGGCATCTGGCAGCCTGCTCATGCCCGCCGACGAGTGGGAGAAAGAAGCGATCGCCGAGGGTTTGAGGCGATACGGGAATGCACCTAACGCAAAAGAGCTGCTCGCGCGGGAGCTTGGGATGAGTCGTTCCAGCATATACCGAAAGATCAAGCGCTATGGTCTCGATAACTTGTGACGGAGTCCCCGCCACGGAGTTACCCCGCGGAGCCTGGGAGGTCTCACGTGGCCGTAAGGCGATCACTCGCTTCGACCATCGAGGTAACCCCGGTTGCAGGGAGTGATCGCCAGCGTAGTTGCATTCCAGGGAGCGTGTCCACGATGCCGATCAGGTCTTCCCCAGGACATTGGCGAAGCTTATGCTCGCTTCACCCCGGTATTCCTCAACTAGACCGCTGTCACACGCCTTCGCAAAATCCGTGTCAAGTGGCAGGGACCCCAGATACCTTGCGTTGGTAGTCTCGGCGAGTGCCTGACCAGATGGCTCTCCAAATGGATAGATGTTCTCGCCACACTTGGGACACCTTACGAAACCCATGTTTTCGACTACTCCCAGAACAGGGATGTCCATCTGCTTGACCATTTTGATGGCCTTTCTCACAACCATGCCGGCGAGGCCCTGCGGTGACGAGACGATCACTACCCCTTCCACCGGCAACGACTGCATCACCGTCAGAGGAGCATCGCCAGTCCCTGGGGGCAGGTCTACAATCAGGTAGTCTAGGTCGCCCCATATGACGTCCGTCCAGAACTGTCTCACCGCCGAAGCGATAAGGGGGCCCCTCCAGATTACGGGGTCGTCTTCATGATCTAATAGCAGATTAAGCGATATCACTCGTATGCCGGATCTGGTTTTGGGCGCCACCAGTCCCAAGCCTGTGGTCTCTGCCTTCTGAGACAGCCCAAACATTCTCGGAATGCTGGGGCCGGTGATATCGGCATCCATTACCCCGACGGCGTAGCCATGCCTCGACGCCTCGACGGCAAGAAGCGCAGCCACCGATGACTTGCCCACGCCACCTTTACCACTCATGACGGCTATCACGTGCTGTATGTCGTTCAATTGGCCCTGGGGGAGTTTGGAAATGCCCTCGTTTCCTGTCATGCCGTAAACGCCTCCTGTATCCTCTGCCACATGCACTGAATCTCTCTTGCAGCCGGTCCATTCGAATATTCCACTACCGGCATTCCCTGAACCATAGCTCTCGTCACGTCGTGGTCGATAGGAATCCGCCCTAAGACGGGGACTCCCTTCTTGCGGCACCTGCTCTCGATCTGCCTCGAGACCGCCTCATCCAGGTCGAACCTGTTTATGCAGGCTGCGGTATTTACGCCGAAGGGTTCGCAAACCTTGAGAATCCGGCGGAAATCGTGAAAACCGGACACCGTGGGCTCGATCACGAGTAGAACGAGGGAGACCCCTGCCATCGATGCCATGACAGGGCACCCCATGCCCGGTGGTCCGTCCAGGATTACCATGTCCTTGGCGGTCGTCTCTGCCACCTGCCGGGCTCTCTCGCGCAGGACCGCCACGAGCCTACCTGAGTTTCCTTCGCCGGCCACCAGCCGCGCGTGTATGAGCGGGCCGTAAGGGGTATCTGACTGAAACCAGTGACCGGAGATGCTGTCCACCATCTCTATAGCGTTCTCCGGACACACCCGTACACACAGCCCACACCCCTCGCAGGACGTTTCATCCACCACATACCCGCTGATAGCTTCGAACCTACAGGCAGAAATGCACTTGCCGCATGCGGAGCATCTCGATGACTCGATCACAGCTTTCCTGGATCCCACGAACTCGTTTTCAGGCCCTTTCCTGCAATGCACTATCAGGTGAAGGTCAGCAGCGTCCACATCGCAATCCACAAGGACCGAGTCACCAGACAGTGCGGAAAAAGAACCCGTTATCGACGTTTTTCCCGTCCCACCTTTTCCGCTCAACAACAGCAACTCTTTCATCAATCCGTCACCTGCCCGAGACGGTTGTGCGCACCGCTCAGCCCGGCGCCTGGCTCGCACGACGGCTTGCCCGCTGCACTGGCAACCCTGTCCCAGAGCATGCGGAAACACTCCTCCCATTCGCGGGAGACGGTGGAGACCGGTATCCCTCTCGCGTAGAGCCGCGCCAGGTCTTCATCATACGGCATGCGCATGAGAACGGGGATGCCTGCCTTGCGGCAGTACTCCGATACTTCGCCAGTGCCCAGGTCGCAACGATTGATGACTACCCCACCCGGTATGCGTACCTGGCTCAGCATGTCCAGCGCAATCTCCAGGTCGTTGAGGCCGAACGGGGTAGGTTCGGTGACAAGAACGCAGAAGTCGCAGCCCTTAACCGATTCCACAACGGGGCAGGAAGTCCCGGGCGGGCAATCCAGTATGATAGCTCCTTCCTCCCATGCCAGCCGTTTGACCTGCCTGATTAGCGGGGGGGACATTGCTTCGCCTGGAGTCAGCCTACCGTGTACGAAGCGTATGCGGGACCTAATCCCTTCCTCAATTTCGCCTATCTGCCTGGGAGTCTCCTTGAGCGCCTTCTCCGGGCACATTTCTACACACGCCCCGCAAGAGTGGCACAGCTCGTCGAGGATAAACACCCTATTCGGAGAAACGAGAATGGCATGAAACTGGCACACCTCTGAGCATACGTCGCAGTTGGTGCAGCGGCTTTCGTCGACCTGTGGTGCGGGGGTGAATGCGCTCCGCCTGACCGTCCAGGATGGCTTTACGAATAGGTGAGCGTTCGGCTCCTCCACATCGCAGTCAATGAGCTGAACCGGTTCCCCGAGACCGCTCACCGCGAACGCCATATTCACCGCGACGGTCGTCTTGCCAGTCCCGCCCTTGCCGCTCGCAACGCATACTTTCATACCCCGAACACCCCCGAAAACGGCGGCAGGCCGGCGAGGGGCCACCGCCTGCCGCCTCGATCACCGATCCGGGGTTACTCGTCATTCCCGGTCCTTATTGCCGCGGTCTTCGATTTCTGACAACCGCTTTTCCACGTCGTTCAGCTCGGTTCTCAGCAGTTCGGCCTGCCTCCGCAGAAACTCGCCTTCATCCTGCGGTACGTCTGCCTGTCTCCACGGCGCCCAGGCCGCCAGCGCGCCAGCCCCTGCAAGTGCGGGCACAAATGCCCACCACCTCCTGGGAAGCCATGGGTAAAGCCTGCAGTTCGCCCCCCAGAGACCTCCGGAGCCCCCCAGTCCGGGCCTACCAGCGCCGCCCTTCCAGAAGCCAGGACCATAGATATCCCTGCCACGAAGCATCAGTCTCACCTCCTATCGCTCTTTGTCGACCAAGGCCAACAGGCCTAGGAGTGATGCTCGCACCCATCGGAGTCTGGATGGTCGCAGGCGCTCTCGCCCCGCTCAAGGGTTCCAGCGAGGTACTGTGCAACCGCTTTCTCAACGCTTCCGTATACCCCGGTAACGGTCTCGATCTTCTGCTCACTGAAAAGCGCCTGGGCCCTGGGCCCCATGCCGCCCGCAATTATGCAGGAGACTCCAAGCTGCCCAAGATATCCCGGGAGGAATCCCGGTTCATGCCCCGGATTGGGAATTATCGTGCGGCTCTTTACCTCGCCATTCTCAATCTCGAATAACGTGTACTCGGGACACCTTCCGAAGTGCGGCGAAACGTTTATCCCCTCCGTGGCCACTGCTATCTTCATCAGATCACCCCCAACGTCGTCGAATAAGCGATAGACCTCGCTGGCTTCAAAATTCAAATGCGGCCGGCGCCGAAGTGCTGGGATACTGTAGGGCCAGTGATCGGAGCCAGATTGCCGCCTTTGTACGCCTCAACAGCTTCCGCTACGGTCCCACTGACCCCCGAATACGCGTCAATCCTTGCAGCCTGAAGTGCGGAAATAGCGTTGGGACCCACGTTACCCACGATAACCGCCGAGACGCCCGCCTGCACCAGCGCCTGAGCAGTCTTCATTCCCGCCCCTCCAGGCGCGTCAACTCCCGGATTGGGCAACGATTCGTGCCGCATCGTCTCAGTGTCCACCACGACAAAATACAGGCACCGGCCAAATCTGGGATCGACCTGGGAATCCATCCCCTTTCCCTGTGCGGGGACCGCAACCTTCATTTCACCAGCCTCCCCTCACAAAGTAAAATGTGCTACCAACGCCGCCTCGGCCCGTATCCACGCCCCCACGGAGCTCCCGCCGGCGGTCCACTTGTGCGGCCGAGAACTACCGCCACAGGTCCCCGCCCACATCTCGGACACGTTAACGCGGGGGCTTCCTCGTCCTCCTTATCCGCTTTGACGACTCCCGCCTCCCATTCCTTACCGCACCCGAGACACCTCAACCGGTTCCCTGCCAGTTCGTAGTTGCCGCCTTCGATGCGGATAGCCCTTCCTTCCACCAGCCCCCTTACGAGTTTGAATCGGGCAGCGGCAAGCATCCTCTGAAAGGTACTCTGTGAAATGCCCATCTTCTCCGCACAAGAGTCCTGGTCCAACCCTTCGAGGTCCTTCAGCCGCAAGGCCTCCATCTCTTCCACGGTCAATACCTCTTCCTGAAGGTCGGCCATCGGAACCCCCGCCGGCTTGAAGTACCTCACATATGGGAAGAAGGCAACGTTACGCCGCTTAGGTGGTTTCGGCAACGTCATCCCTCCATAAGTTAATGTACGACTTAGGATGTGCATCTATACCCATTATATGATCTAAGTCTGCCCAACGCAAGACCCCGACCGCGTATCTACCAAGAAGTCCCGATCAACCTCTGCCTTCTTAGATAGTCGATCGCCGCATTGTGCAGAGCGCTTGCTATTTAGCACCCATCCTCAGGCAGGAAATTATTTCTTCAAGTCTCGAAACAAGCGCCTTTACCCTGGGAGCCAGATACTCCTCCATCTCCGGATTTACCTCACCATATCGTCGCAATCGGCGAGGCTCGGAGTCCACCAACCCTTCCCATAGGCTGCTCGCCCTGGCAAAGATACTTGCACGCACAGATTGCGTGCGCATCTGAAGGTTTAGATCACTGCGCAAGACGTCCACTTCTTCTCTCAGGGCAATAACATGACGGCGAACCTTTTCCCTCTGTGCCGGGCTCAAGTCGTTTGTTTCGCTATACATAATACCTCGCCGCTCCCGACCGTCCGCCCAGGCCTCAAAGTCAAAAAGGGCCTCATCAAGCAGAGCGAGGATAACCGATAGGCTGCGCCGTTGGCTTTCGTTCATAAGTTCCGCTGTCCGGAGATATTCCTCTGTACGGAGCATGTCCGGGCACATATCATTGACATTGTTGTCACCTGTGATTGCCTGGTCGGCGGTGTTCTTTCCTACGGACACAGCCTGGATAAAGCGACGCTTCACGTTATCGCCCCCCAGATAGGTTCGCAGCACTGGACCTCCACGGTGGTAAACGAGAAAGCCCCTACGAGCAATCGTAGGAGCTATCATCTTGCGAAGAATCCGGCGAGCCCCATCGCCTGTGTTACGTTGAATTATAATTGAGACATCCCTGGATTGCAAGGCGCGCGGGGGTTGATGCCCACATTCTGGATTGTCGCGGAAGCCGAGTAGGCATAATATTAGAGAGGTGGCGATGGAGCTCGCCCATTCATTCGAGATCAGCCCTCGTGATAGCTCCTACAATTACCTGTAGGGGCTTTTTGCTTCTACAAGAAAATGGGGTGGGTTCATGGCAAGCGCGCGGGCAAGTACAACCCGTTCGTCGTGGCTCAACAGGAACGTCTGGGGGATGGCCGTTACGAGCTTCCTCTCCGACACCAGCCACGAGATGGCGACATCGGTACTTCCATCATTCCTGACGGCGCTTGGTTCGCCCCCTCTGGTTCTTGGGGCGATTGAGGGCGTATCGGATGCGCTCTCAAGTTTTGTAAAGCTAGGCGCAGGCTGGTATTCGGATAAAGTTGGCCGCAGGAAAGGCATAGTGGTCGCCGGATACTTCATAACCGGTGTAGCCTTATCGCTGTTTGCGTTCGCCAACGGGTGGGCGCTTGTGATGGTTGCCAGGGCACTTGGTTGGCTTGGACGCGGCGTGAGAGGACCGCTGCGCGATGCCATGCTGTTGGATTCAGTGGATCAGAAGGATCGCGGGAAGGCGTTTGGGTTTCACCGCGCGGGTGACACCTTGGGTGCTATAGTGGGACCCCTCACGGCAGCCGCGCTGTTGGGCTTCTTCAAGCAAGCCGGCCCTGGCTCCGGCGTACCTGCATTAAGAGGCATATTCCTGCTAACCCTTCTGCCCGGCGTTGGGTCCGCGGTTGCGTTCGCTTCGCTAGTCAAAGAGAAACACGGCGCCGGGAAATCTCAACACAAGTTCTGGGCGACCTTACACCGCATGCCATCGGGATTCCGGAGATACCTGGTCGGCATCGCCACATTTGGAATAGGAGACTTCTCACATACCCTCTTGATACTTGCGGCCACCCAGATTCTGAAACCATCCTGGGGCATCACCAGAGCGGCGCAGGTGGCTGCGATACTGTATGTCCTCCGGAACGTGTCGTACACGCTCTTTTCGTACCCGGTCGGACTCCTCAGCGATCGGTTAGGTCGTAGGTATGTTCTCGTCTTCGGATATGCAATTGGCGCGGTTACCATGCTTGGCTTTTCGGCACTGTTCGCATTCCCCAACTACGTGTTACCCATACTATTTCTGCTCTTCACGGGCGCTGGACTATATATTGCGGTGGAAGATACCCTTGAAGGGGCACTAACAGCGGATCTTGTACCCGACTCCGGAGTACGAGCCACCGCTCTTGGGCTGCTGGGCGTCGTCAACGGGGTTGGCGACCTGGTTTCAAGCCTAGTGGTAGGTGGCCTATGGAACGCAAGCCCGCCGATGGCCTTCGCGTATTCGGCGTTCATGATGTTGGCCGGCGCCCTGGTGCTGAGCCAGTTTCGGTAGGAGCGTTACACTTGAAGACGCGCGGGCGTGGGATCTGCAACTGCCATATGCCGCATCACACCGATTCTAGTGCCGGCACGTCAAAACGACAGAACACTCCAGTAGGGCCTAGCCCTACTGGAGTGCAGCTCCAGCCCTGCCAGCCTGCACGCAACATCCGCGAACTCTGCCAGCAAACCGCGGCGCGCCGGTCTTGATCTGTCCCCCATACTCCCAGGTGTCATACCCTGTTGTTTCCTATTCTATTTACAGACCGCACAATCTCCGCCAGGCACCGGTCAAGCTCTTCGTATTCGCCAGCCTCGACTGTGTATGCTCCGTATCTGACACGGATGTAAAGGTTGGTAAGGAACTCCACTGCCCCCCGCGGCGCAGGGGCGGCAGCCAGGAACCTGGGAAGGTATTCATACGGAGTCTCACTACTTCGGCGTCCGGCGTTTACCTTGGCCCCCAGGCCAAGCAAACGGCGGTAGGCTGTCCTTACTCGAGAAGGGTCTCCTCCATCTGCCGGTTCGCCACAGGACCCCGGCTCACAAGTCTGGTGCCCGGCAGCCAGCCACGGTAATTCAGCCCAGGACCAGATGGACTCACGGGTTTCCAAGACGCCCTCCTCCTCGGGTTCCAGTCTGAGCCAGATGGAGCTCATGAAGATGGACAGCATGACATAGGCGACAAAAAGAATGCCCAGCGCAAATACAAGCCCGACCAACCATGGCGGAAGACTGCGCAGGGTTTCTTCCTTGAGCTGGTCGGCGAAAGAGATGGTTACCCCGATCGGCGGGAGTCTCGCGGGACGCCTTGCGATCCACCGCATCAGGGGTTCAATGACCCGCCCCACTATCACTGCAATCGGCAACACGATTCCTAACAGTACGCCGGCAATCCACAGGAGGAACCGTCTAACGACAGCGGCGGCCCCAACCACATCACGGCCCGCCAATAGCCAACCAGCGGCGGTTGGAACTACCACCACGCCCAGCGCCGCGATTATGGCGATTCTTCGCCAGGCTTTCCCGTGGGGGGGCCCCGGCTGTCCCACCTCCTCGGCCTGTAGGATGATGGCCGACATACTTGTGCCTGCCAGTGCCAGTAATCCCGCGACGAAGAAACTCGCCATGCAAAGGACCAACCGTCCGGTAGAGTCGCTGGGCAAGCCCATCATGGGCGACAGGATAAGCAACAAGATCAATCGCAGTGTAAGGCTGGCAAATTGCTCGCTCAGCGCCCCATGATTCCGGTAATACTGCACAACCACAGCCCCGCGCCACCAGAGGAAAAGAAGGATGATTAGACTGGTCGTAAATGCATCTCCGGGAGCCGGTGCGAGAATCGCTGCGAGAGCTGCCGTGGAAACCAGCCCGCTCACCCCAATGCCCGCCCGAAGGTAACCCAGGCTCACCTTTCTCTGGTAAAGATTCTCCGTCACCAGGGACCCAGCAGTGATCGCCAGAGCCTGAACCCACAGTACGGGCTTCTCAACATAAGCATCTAAACCCACGGCGGAGAAGATGACGATTTCCCAGGCGTACCAAAGAGCCATCTCCATGGCCAGGACCAGCGCATCCGTGACGCCGAACGGCTTACCCGATCTGGAGCTCAAGCGGTGCACCCCCATCTAAATGGACTCGACGCACGGTTACCCCCGGGCATTGATCCAGGTGAGCATTTTGCCCCACAAGCAGTACGATTACCTGCCGACCGGTATCCCTGGCGGCCAGGATGGAGTCTCTTAGCTCCTCGTTTGTGAACCCTGTGACCAGTACCACGCCACAACCAGGTGGAAGTCCCGGAACCTCCGAATCCAACAACGTACAAATTGAACCGGATGGGCCATGCATCTTGGCCAGTGCCGCGAGTCCCTCCTCCAACATTTCGGGGGAACGGCTGGGGGGTATCTTCAAACCTGTGCCGGTGCCCGCGACGCAACCATTTGAGAAGATTCCTGCCACATAACGGTTCTCAAGGCAGAGACTGAACACTGAGGCGGCTACGGTAATCGCTTGATCGAGAAGGTCAACGTCCAATCCCAGCCAGGGAGGGTCATATGTGGCGGCGTTCAAAAAGACCGCCGTGCAGGTCTCGGCCCTGGGCTCATATACCTTGACCTGGAGGCTCCCTGTCCTAGCAGTCGCTTTCCAGTGAATGCGCTTGAAGCTGTCCGAAGGATCATAGTCGCGTATGCCGGCTACGAAGGATGGGTCCTGCAGCAGCCGGTCGCTGACCCTGGTATCACCAAGCGGCCGCCGCGCTGGTAACCCCAGTGCCTCCAGGGGTAGAATCCTCGGATAGACAATCAGGTGGGTCGTATCCTTGAGCGCCAGCGTTTCCTTGCAGAACCCAAAAGGGTCTCCACACGTGAGCCTGGCTGGGCCGAGAGAGTAATAGCCGCGCCGGGGGAACCGGATTTCATACTGGCGGCGGACCCGCTCGTAGTAGCCCAACGATACGAAGGAAAGCAGTCTCTTGCGCCCGGGGATATAATGGATACCCAGGCGTCCTCCCTTCAGGATCAGGTCCTCTGGAACATCTTCCTCCATCTGAAGCCAGGTGATGGGCAGGAGCTTATGGTTTTCCAGGGTTATAGTCAGGGTTGCCGGCTCCCCTGGGAAAGTCCTGAGCGGGTGAATCTCCTTATTATAAGATACTCGCTTCAGGCTGATCTTTCCCCAGCTATAGGCAGCCAGGCTTATGGCCAGCACCGATACGTTCGCCATGAACAGCAGGCGCTGCTTCCACAGCAGGCTTAAGACACCAAGCACGATAAACAACGGGGTCCATGAGGCGGAGAACATGTCATCTCACCGGCATTCCAGCAAGGTCTTCCACCGGAACGGGTGTGCAATCGAGCGCTTCCCCTACGAGCCTCTCCGCGTTCCCACCCGCAAGCCGGCTCTGGGTTTTCAGAAGGAGGCGGTGAGCAAATACCGGCCCGGCCAGTCGTTTGATGTCGTCGGGTACTACGAAATCCCTCCCTTGGGTGAGCGCGTGGGCTTGGGCACACCGGTACATGGCAAGCGTCGCCCGCGGACTGGCGCCCAGGCGGGACGAGGAGTGGGTTCGCGTTGCCCTCACAACATCGACCAAGTAGCCCAGTACCACATCTGTTACCCTGACAGTCTTGGCGGCGCCTTGCAGTCCCAGTACCTGTTCCGGCGAGAGCACTGGGGCCAGGTCCGATAGCGGGTCGAGTGTTCCAAAACGCTGGACAATACCCATTTCCAGATCCCTTTCAGGGTAGCCCAGGCTAATCCTAAGCATAAACCGATCCAGCTGTGCCTCCGGCAATGGATACGTGCCCTCCATTTCGATGGGGTTCTGCGTTGCCAGGACCATGAACGGCCGAGGTAACTCGCGTGTTACTCCGTCCACCGTCACCTGCCGCTCTCCCATGGCTTCCAGGAGGCTGGACTGTGTTCTAGGAGTGGCCCTGTTGATTTCGTCCGCCAAGACGATATGCGCCATAACCGGCCCAGGCCGGAATTGAAACTCCCCCAGTTTTTGGTTGAAGTAGTTGAGTCCAGTCACGTCCGATGGCATCAGGTCGGGGGTGAACTGAATCCTCTGGAACGAGCAATCGAGGGACTCTGCAAGGGCTTTCGCCAGCGTGGTCTTCCCTATTCCCGGAACATCTTCCAGCAGTACATGCCCTTCCGCTAGCAGGGCAACAACGAGAAGGTCCATGGTTTCCTCTCTACCGACGAATGCTCTCCGAACATTGGTCTTCAATTCACGGATGAGAGAGTACGCAGTGAACATATCCATCAAGGATTCTTCCTCCTACGCGCTATTGGCCGCTCGCTCGCGCCTGTCGACAATCTCAACTAGCAAAGGCAAATCGGTTGATAGATCTAGTAATCGCGCCGAGTGTATCCGACTGTCCGCCCCAAATCCTTCAATTCTCACAACTACATACCTCCACCTCCCAGCATTTGGCCGGTACCCAATCCAATGAAAGCACCTAGTACCCCTAAAGCCGTCGAAACAACCATGTAAACGATGGCCCTGAATACGTCGCCTTCCCGAAGCATTATGAGAGACTCCAGGGTGAACGTCGAGAATGTCGTGAAGGCACCAAGCAGCCCGATGGCCGCAAAGGACCGAGATTGAGAGGATAAAGTGCCGGCGAGCGTAAACGAATGGAGCATTCCTGTAAAAAAGCTCCCCGAGAGGTTGATAGCCAGTGTGCCCCACGGGAAAATCACTCCCAGCAGGCTCCCAAAGTACAGCGACACAAGGTATCTTAGTGTTGCGCCGAATGCTCCACCCACTGCGATTGCTACTAGCATGCCTCAACCCCCGTCAAAGCGTAAACCTCTTAGTCCAATCCTGGGTTGCTCTATTGGCCAGTCTTGAGTGGCCATGACGCTTCCCAACTATGAGTAAGGCTCCCACGGTTATCCGTAGGAGCCATCATCACAGAGGACACCTGGCGAGCCCCATCGCCTATACTGTTCTGAATTATAGCCTATGGACCGTTGGGCTGCAACCTACAGAGGGGGTACTGCTCGAAGCGACCGGACCGACCTGTCCCAGAAAGAAAGCTGCCCTCCGTCTAACGACAGCAAGGGGATGATGGAGCGCTTCTATCCACTCCTCCACTGCGCCCTCACTAACGTGGAGCCCGCACATGGAGCCCGCGCTTGGTTGCATCGGCGACTGAAGAAATGGTACAATACCACCTAAAGGTGATGGGGCTCGCCGAAATTACCCGGACGAGTCGGGGGTTTACGTTCACGGGTTGATGGCTCCTGTCGTGTTGACAGGGGCTATTTTGTTTGTGATGGAGGGACTCCAATGCTTCAGCAGTACGCATCTCAAAAAGCTGCCCTTCTGAAGGCTCTATCGTTAGTTCAAGAAGTAGCCGAAGGTGCCGGACGGCCTGAGGTACGACAGGCGGCAGAACAGATATCCGAACAACTGCGCCAGGGGCGATTCAATTTGGTAGTATTAGGAGAGTTCAAGAGGGGTAAGTCGACTCTCATCAACGCCATGCTGGGGAAAGAGGTCGTTTCTGCAGGGGTTACCCCTTTGACATCAGTGGCAACCGAAATCGCATACGCCGAGAATGACTGTGCGATGGTGCATTTTATGGACGGCAGCAAGAAAACCATAGATCTCAAAGAGATTCACGAGTACGCCACCGAGAAATACAACCCTCTCAACCGGAAACGCGTGGGTAAAGTTGAGGCATTTGTTCAGTCGTCGTTCTTGGCGGATGGCCTGGTTCTCGTTGATACTCCTGGCGTCGGTTCTACCTATATGCACAACACGAAATCAGCGTATGAATACATCCCCAAAGCAGACGCAGCCATATTCGTTGTGTCGGCTGATCCGCCCATCAGCAAAGCGGAGTGTGATTTCATACGGGATGTACGCAAGTATGTAGACAAGATTTTCTTCGTTCAGAACAAAGTCGACTACCTGGCTGAGGAGGATATGGCCGAGTCATTAACCTTCACGCAGGGGGTCATTGCCTCCGAAGTGGGGAGCGCTGGAATTGAACTATATCCCATTTCGGCGAGGCTGGCTCTCGAGGCAAAGAAAAGCGGTAACACGGAGATACTTCACGAGAGCATGCTGCCCGCATTCGAATCTGACATCGGTGGATTCCTGGTTAAGGGAAAAGGTGAGACTCTGCTTGAATCAGTTGGGCGGAAGACCGCGAACCTCCTGGCGGACCTCGAACTTGCTCTCTCCCTAGAACGTAAGGCCATTACCACTCCGTATGACGAGCTTGCGGCCAAAGCACAGGAGTTCTCGGATCTGGCCAAGAGAATCGAGAGGGAGCAGATGGAAGCAGAATGGATTCTAGATGGCGAAGTCGAGAGACTGTCTGCAGAAGTCATCGAGGAAATCGAGAACTTCAAGGCTCAGGCAACCGCATCCATTACGAGAGAGCTCGACATCTGCTGGAGCGAAACCGAAGATGCCTCTATCAAGAACCTACCCGAGATACTCACCCAATTTGTCAAGGCTAGGATCCTTCAGTATTTCACCAGTTTTCGGGAGGCCGCAGTCAGCCTAGCAGAAGATCGATTTAGGCAGATTGCCGGTCACCTCGCATGCAGGATAGCGCCGCGCATCGCGGATATCAAGGCCTCTGCCGCAAGACTGTACAACATGGAGATCGAAATCCGCTCGGAGCCTATTCACTTTCAACAAGAAACGGACTTCTACTTCCGGCTCGATGAGCTGCCCACGCTCCTGCCTCTTAAGCCTGGGACTCTCCAATCGTTCTTGCCCAAGAGGGTGGCCAGGGAAATGATTCGTAGGGCAACCACCGAAAAGGCATACATGCTTGTCGACCGGCAGTGTGGGAGAATCCGGTATGATGTCTTAGCGCGGCTGAATAATAGTACTTCTCTACTGAAGAGAGAGATGCAGCGACGGTTCCAGGATCTCCTGTCGCTTACGGAGGGTCTCTTCAACAAAACACTCGAAAGGCAGAAGAGTGGCAGGGCGGAAATATCGGCCCGGGTCTCGGAACTCGACAACCTGAGTGCCAAGATCGCTGACATCTCCCCGCCCCGCGCAGCCGCGGTCGGGGATTCGTGCCGAAGCAGGTGAAACACCTCTGCGCAGGGCGAACGATTTCGCCGGGGGGCCTCAAACAAGAACACCCCGTTCCGCCGCGAAACCGCAGTCCGTACTATCGTAAGTTATGCGGCGCGGCCGTCCCGTGACAGAACGAGGACAATTCCTTTATGGGTCAGTGATTTCTTTGATTTTTTCGTTTTCAAGAAATTCTTGAATGAAACTTTCCATATGCGCGTGCACAGCGGCTTCGGCCTTGAGCTCGTCTCCCTCTACTATCGCTTCGAATACCCGCCTGTGCTCGAGTGTGCTGCGCTGGAGCCTTCCGGGTATCCCGAAGATCAGCTTGAAGAACCTTTCCTGGTGGTCACTCAGGTTGTCCATCAGGGCCTCAAGCCGCCTGTTCCTCACTGCCGCGATCAGGAACCTGTGGAACTGGTCGCCGAGGGCCCTACAGGCGTCCTCATCCCCTCTCCGGATGGCGTCATCAGCCCCTTCGATCAGGCTTTCCGCCTCCTCGATCTGCTCCTTGGTAAGCGTACGCGCAGCCACGCGGGCCGCCATGCCTTCGAGAAGGCTCTTGAGGTGATACACTTCGCGTATATCCTCGCGCGAAATCGGGGCGACGTAAAAGCCCTTGTATGGATAGAAGACCACCAGTCCCTCCTTCTCGAGTTTGCGGAGGGCATCTCTCACCGGCGTCTTGGAAATGTGCAGCTGCTGCGCCAGCGACGTTTCCACAAGAGGCTGGCCCGGCCTCAGCACGAGGTTGATAATGGCGGCCTTGATACTCTGATACGCGCGTTCGGTGAGGGGCAATGCCCCTTCAAGCGGTTCAAGCGATGCCATGATCGGCTAAGACCTCCCACGAAACCGGCGCCCGGCCTGGCGGCGGTCGGGCCAGCTACTCCTTAAGCCCCTTGAACGGGCGGACTTCGAACAGCACCGTGCCCCCGGGTGTGTAGGGCTGACCCGGGTCGGCACACTGCCAGAGGCGGCCCTCAAGTCCAAGATTGTCGAGGTCGACACCCAGCCGGACGGCAAAAACCACGGGATACAACCCGCAAAACGCGTAGCCGCATATGGGGCCGGATTTCTCTTTGCAAATGTTGGCGCCCTTCAGGACGATCTTATCACCCGGCTTGATGCCTGCCGCGCAATGGCCCTTTACTTCTCTCGCAACGATCTCGACTTCTCGGGTTATCTCGGCCACCCTCTTCATTTCTCAACCCCCCAGCACTATAGCCACAGGTAGATTGTTTGACCGAGGTTCAAACCTGCGCGCGGCGGTCCACGAGCTGGCGGCGGACCATAACCGCCATCGTAAGCACCGCCACCAGGAGTAGAGTAGCGCTGATGGGGCGCGTCACAAAGATGGACCACGACCCGTGTGACATGATCAGCGCCTGCCTTACCGCGTTCTCGATCATTGGTCCGAGGATCAGGGAGAGTACCACCGGCGCTACCGGATAGCCGTATTTCTCCATGAAGTAGCCGAGCACCCCGAACGCTATGGCGAACATCACCTGCAGCGTGGAGCCCGACTCCGCAAATGCCCCAATTATCGAGAACACCGCCACGGTAGCGACAAGATACTCCTTCCTGATGGTGGCCATCAGGGTTACCGGTTTGATGAGAAAGAATCCTACCGCGAACATGATCAGATTGGCCAGTATCATTCCGGCGAAGATCGGGTAGATCACGTCGAGGTTATCCTTGAACAGCATTGGCCCGGGCTGGAGACCCTGGATCGTCAAGGCGCCCAGCAACACCGCGGTGACGGCGTCTCCGGGAATTCCCAGGGTAAGCATGGGTATCATCGCGCCGCCGGAGACAGCGTTGTTCGCCGATTCAGGCGCGGCGATCCCCTCGATAATACCCGTGCCGAATAGTTCGGGATTCCTTGATGTGCGCCTTGCTTCCCCGTATGCCATGTACGCCGCGATCGTGCCCCCGGCGCCCGGGAGAATCCCGACCCACGTACCTATGAGGCTTCCGCGGACGGCAGCCTTCAGTATCCTCTTCAGCTCGTCCAGCGTCGGCCACACCCTGCCTATGTTCGTGTTAACAACCTGTACCCGGTTCTTTGCTCCAGCCAGCCGGAGCACCTCCGCCATCGCGAAGAAGCCGATCACGGCGGGCAGGAACGGCACGCCTCCAGCAAGCGCCAGGCTGCCGAAAGTGAACCGCGGCACCGGGAGGATCGGGTCAAGGCCGATAGTCGACAGGAGCAGGCCGAAGGCCGCCGCCATAGCGCCCTTCAGGAGGGACTTTCCGGAAACCGCGAACACCGTCGTCAGGCCGAACACTCCCACCGCGGCGTACTCGGCAGGCGAGAACGCCAGGGCGAAACGCGCGAGCGGCGGCGAGAGGAATATCATTATCAGCGCCGACACCAGCCCTCCGAAGGTCGAAGCGATGAGGGCGGCCCCGATCGCCTTGCCGGGTTGCCCCTTCTGGGCGAGCGGATAGCCATCGAGGACTGTGGCCGCCGCGGCCGGAGTCCCCGGTGTCCTGATGGTGATGGCGGTGATTGAGCCGCCGTACATACCTCCACAGTATATCGCCAGCAACAGGAGCAGGGCAGGAATTGCGGGAAGGCCAATCGTAAACGGGATCAGTAGAGCGATCGCCAACGTAGCCGTGAGCCCCGGTACCGCGCCGAAGACGATCCCTATCACGGCCCCCAGCATCATCACCAGGAAGTTTGACGGCTGGAACACAGCTTGTAGCGCGTATGCTATAGGGTGGGACATCTGGTCGCCCCCTTCAAGGTGTTCATCTAAACAGGCTTCCTGCAGGCAACGACGCCTTTAGCAGGTAGGAGAAGACCACGTGAACCACCGCCACGACGATCACCGCGTTGCCCGCGGCGCGTTTCAGGTCCCGCTTCTCCTGCGTGACAAGGGTGAGGGACACGCAGTAAAGAAACGTGGAGAGCATGAAGCCTATGACCACCATTGCGTAGTAGTAGGCGGCCGATAGCCCGACGGCGAGCAGCACTGTCGTAGTGTTTTCGTCACCGGCCCGATACCCATCCTCGGCCCCATCTTCGGTGAGCGGCCTCAGCTTTGCAGCTATTTGCAGGAGGGCCAGGACAATGAGCAGGCCGGCGGAGACCCGAGGAAAGAACTCGGGCCCCGCCAGATTGACCTCAAAGGATGGGAGCCTGCCAGCCGCATTGATGAACACAGCTGAAACCACGATGGCCAGCAATCCTGCCACCACATCAGGGTGCAACAGTTTGGCTTTCATCGTTTGCCCCACTTTCGACCTCGTCGTATTTCGGAACGCCAGGGTAATCACTGCTTGCCGGTCAGGTTCAGGTCCTTTACCACCTGGACAACCCTGGGATACAGGTTATCAACGAACTTCTTGAATTCCGCGGCATCCCTGAAGAACGGGTCGAACTTCGATTTCTTCGCGGATTCCAGGAACTCGGGGTTCTTGTACGCCTTGACGAAGGCATCTTCCAGGACCTTCTTCACATCCGCGGAGATTCCCTTCGGAACTGCTATCGCGCGCCAGGACTCGTACACCACGTCGTACCCGAGTTCCTTTAGCGTTGGGGCGTTCGGGTAATCCGGCATGCGGCTGTCTGTCGTCACAGCGAGCAGCCGGATAGTCCCTGACTTTATGTGCTGGTCGGCCAGGGAAATCGTGTTCATCTGGGCATCTATGTGCTTGCCGAGGAGCGCCGCATTGAGGTCCGGCGAGCCCTTGAAGGGAACTACGGAGAACTTGGCGCCGGAGGCTTTTTCGAGCAGCGCCACCGCCTGGTGGAATACGCCGCCGAGGGGCGTCGTGCCGATCTTCACCTTCTCGGGGTTCGATTTTGCGGACTCAACAAGGTCCTGAAGCGTCTTGAACTGGCTGTCTCCGTGCACCATAACGCCGAAGGGTTGCGCCGTGAATTGCATCAGGTACTCAAAATCATCGTACTTGACCGGAGACGTGCCCATGGCCTGATTCGTAAGGATGTCGAAGGTGGCCAGGCAGACGGTGTACCCATCGTTCTTCGCCTTCGCGGCTTGTGCCCAGCCCATGGCGCCGTTAGAGCCTGCCACATTGGTGGGGCTTATGGCTACGCCAAGCTCCTTTTCCGCGTGCTTGGCAATCAGCCGGGCGGCCAGGTCCGAGGCCCCGCCTGCGGGCCAGGGAATGATCATGTCGATTTGCTTGGCGGGAAATTTCTTTCCACTACTACAACCTGGCAAGACTAACCCGACCACGAGCGCGAGGACCAGGATCAACAAAGCGCTTCTCTTTGGTGGCATGTTGCGCTTACCCCCTTAATTCGGCTGAGTCAATACTAGAACATCAGGTTCAACGCTTCCTCTCCCGTCATACCCTCGGTCACCCCAAGTGAGCGCGCCGCTTCTGTGGCGGCATCGACGGTTGCGTCGAGGAGGTCTCGCAGCGACCTCACGCCAGTAACCCTGGCTCCAACGATTTCCCGCTCCCTGTGCAGATCATCGAGGCGCTTCAGGTCAACCAGGCCACACATCACGTAACCCCTGGGAGCAGCTATCGCTAGCAGGTTGGTTTTCGGGAGCTGGACCGAAATGCCCACGCACAGACCATTCCTCACTTTCAAGGGGACCATTTCTACCACGCGTTCACCTCCTGTCCATAATTGTCAGACGATACGGCATATCGGATACGATATCCGTCATGCCGGGTGTTCGACGCCTGGCCGGCTGATTCCTCCCCGGCATACAGACAGTTTCAGGGCAGGGCGGTGCACTCCGCCCTGCCCTGAAACGCGCCCCCGATCATCGCTTCGAAACACCATTGATCAGCCCTGGACCTAGTTGGTGTGCAACATGAGGTAATTCCTGATGTCTCCCATGACGCCGTCGATGTGATCCAGCATGGCCTTCTCGGCCGCCTCGGGGTTTCCATCAGCAACAGCCCGGTACACCTTGCGGTGCTCGTCAACAAGGCGGCCCTTCACGTGGAGTCTCACATACTCGTAAAGGGGGGCAAGCTCCGTATCCTGTGAAACGAGTTCGTAGGCGGCCTCCAGAGAGCGGTTTCCGCTGGCCCTGGCTACCAGCCGGTGAAAGAGCATATCCATGTCCGAGCCGGTTTCGCCCTGGTTGATGCGTCTTTCCTGCTCAATGAGGGCCTCCCCCATTCGCCCGGCGTCCAGGGCCGTCGCATTTATGGCAGCCAGCCTGGCCGTCTCGCGCTCGATCGCGCGCCTGGCCTGGAGCACCTCCAACAGCTGCTTGCACTTGCTGGCGTCAAGCAGGCGCTCGGCCCCGCCTGTACCGAACGCCCGCCGGCCGGCATCCAGGTATGCGAAACGCTCGACCCCCGACTGCGTAAGCATCCTTCCGCGGTTTGAGACCCTGGTGGTGAATCCCCTGGCGTCGAGCTCGTGAAGGATTCGGCCGGCGGTAGCCTCGCTGATGGGGTACCCGTGCCTGGCCAGCGTCTCGCGCAAGGCCCAGGACCCGACGGCGGCACCGGCGGCCTCGTGTATTGCCTTCAGTGTAAGGTACTCCAAATCAGATCGTGGAAGTGGTTTCATCGCACCTCGAGTACGCCTCCCGGCCTCGCGAGTCCCCGTCTATATCTGGTGGTCATATTCCGCCGGGTCGATCTTGACTTCAATTACCACCGGGCAGTCCCCGTAGAGATTGGCGCGTACGCAGTCTCTCAGTGACTCGAGGGACGCGCAAGACATGCCCCTGGCACCGAAGCCCTCCGCTATTTGAGCCCAACGCGCCGGCCCGAAGTCCACTCCGTAGCGTTCGTACTTCCTTCTTGCCTGGACGACCCTGATCAGCGACAGGCACTCGTCGTTGAATACCACGTAGACAACGCCTTGCTTCAATCTAACGGCGGTCTCAAGTTCGTGGACCATCATCGCGAACCCTCCGTCGCCGATGATTCCCAGCACGGGCCTCTCGCCCATGCACTTCTTGACGGCGATGGCGCCGGGAACACCGTAGCCCATCGACGACAGGCCATTGGACATGAAGAACGTCAGCGGCTGGCTGGCCGGCCAGATCTGGCCCGCGAGTAGCTTGTGGGAACCGACGTCACAGACGAATGCACCGCCGGCGGGGAGTGCCTCCCTGATGGCCATCAGTGCGGCTGCAGGAGACAGGCCGTTGGCGGAAGAAGCGCCGCCCGGGGCTACCTTCTCCCGTATTGCCGCACGCGCCGACGCCAGGTGTTCGCTGGTCCATTCGTGTCCGCCGGAGTAGCCCTTGCTCAGACTGGCGAGGATGGCTGGGATTGATCCAACGAGATAGTCCCCCTCCCATTCCGCGCGGTCCCTCGGGGATTCCTCCAGCCACACTATGGGCGCGGTCGCCGGCCACGTCTTGTCGGCCTCACTTGCGTCAAACCCCACACCGAGGATGAGATCGCACCCCTTGATGAACTCCAGCACCCGATCGTCCGCGGCCATACCGGTGGCAATCCCGACGAAAAGCGGGTGGTCGTGTGGAAACACGCCCTTTGCTTTGGGAGACAGCAGCACCGGAACGCCGTGACGCTCTACGAACTCCCGGAGTGGTCCAGCGACCGATACGGGATCCACATTGATGCCTGCGCACACCGCGGGGCGCTGAGACTTGCGGAGGCGCTCGACTACCTGAACCATGCTGACCGTGCTGTGCTGTTCGGCCCGGGGCGGCGAGGCCCCATCCCCCAGCGAACCCGGAAGGACTGCCTGAGAGCGACCCACGTTGCTCGCGAGTTCTAGGTGAACGGGTCCTCGGGGCCGCCTCATGGCGACCTCTATCGCGGCGGGAACCACTACATCCGCATTGTCCGGAGTGACTCTGACCGACCATTTCGTGACCGGACCGTAAAGCGAGCACAAGTCGATTCGCTGGTGCGGCATCTGCCTGTAAGTTTCAGTGGACAGCTGACCTGTTATCGCTATCATGGGCGACCGGTCGAGGTAGGCGTTCGCCACGCCAGTCAAGAGGTTCGTCGCTCCAGGGCCAAGTGTGGAGAGGCAGGCTCCCGGTCTGCCGGATACCTGGCCGGTAACGTCGGCCATGAACGCAGCGGCCGCCTCATGGCGCGTGAGGGTGAAGGTAAGACCGGCCCTCCGGCCACACTCAACGAAGTCGAGCACCTCGCCGCCAGGCAGCCCGAAGACCTCCCTGACCCCGGCGTCGAGTAGCCCTTTTACGATCGCTTCAGCTACCAGCATCGAAAGCCCCCCTATTCAGCACGCTCGCTATCGGGCGTGGGTTATTGCTCGACAGATGCAATTGCCAGTACCTCGATAAGCGCCCCCGCGGCCAGCCGCTGCACTTCGACGCAAACCCGGGCAGGTGGCTCGGCGGGGAAATACTCGCCGAACACGACGTTGAACTCGGGTACGAGGTCTAGATCCGTCACGTAACAGTCGATCCTGAGGACCGTCTCGAGCGACCCGCCCGCGGCCTCGATGACCGCCCGGAGGTTCTCCAGGGCTTGTCGCGCCTGTGCTGTCATCCCCGGGCCAGCAAGCTTTCCCGTGGCGGGATCGCGCCCCAGCTGTCCCGAAGTGAAGATGAGCCCCCGAATGCAGGTCGCCTGCGATATTGGCGACAGCGGTACGGGCGCTGCCCTGGTTCTTGTTACCGTCTTCCTCACGTTGCGCTTTTCTCCCCTTTCTGAAGACTATGAAGGTCGCATGGAGCAGTCGCAGGTATCCCTGATGAGTAGTGACCCTGCCTACCGCTGTTGCAAATGTTCTACGTGGGGCGGCTATTTCCTTCACGAGGTGGCTCGCGGTGAATCTATAATACTGGGGGCGGCGAACATTGATGAGTAATGAATGGCCCCAGGAAGCCTCGCTCCAGGGCGAAATTCAAGGGGCAAGCCCGGCGGCAAACAACCCACATGCTGTCGCAGGCTGTGCGAGGGGACTGTCAATCCCGGCGTGTCTGCCCTACTGTTCGGAGGCTTCCCGTCTGAGTTCGCCTATGGCCATGTTGACGGGGCGAACAGGAGTGATCGTGGAGATCGCGTGCTTGTACACGAGGAGCTGCTTTCCGTCACTGTCCATCACTACGGTGAAGTTGTCGAATCCCTTGACAAGCCCTTTAATCTGGAACCCGTTGACCAGGTAGATCGTGACGTAAACCGAATCCTTACGTACTTGGTTCAGGAAGCTATCTTGCAGATTGATCTGAGGCTTGGTCATCCAGAACGCACCTCGTTCCCATGCTCTGCTACCCTTTTCTACGCTGGCAACAGTTTTCCTTCAATAAGCCGGGTTACCTCTTCCAGAACGGAGTCCTTTGGGCGATTATTTCCAACGTTCACCCAGGTTATTCTAGGGTCGTTCCTGAACCAGGTGAGCTGCCGCTTGGCGAAGCGGCGGGTGTTGCGCTTCAGTAGTCGCACCGCTTCTTCGAGGGTGCTTCTACCGAACAGGAAATCGATCATCTCCCTGTATCCCAGGCTCTGCATCGAGAACAGCCGCTCCCCGTACCCCATTTCGTGGAGGCGCCTTACCTCCGACGGCAGCCCGGCGGCGATCATCCTGTCCACCCTGGCGTCGATCCGCCTGTATAGCTCGGGTCTGGGCACATCAAGCGCGACCACCAGCGTGTCGAGCAACCCCTCGCCGCGGCGCCGGGCGAACTCGGATAGTGGCACACCGGTCAGCCGGTAGACCTCCAGCGCGCGTATCAGGCGCCTCCGGTCGTTCTCGTGGATCCTTGCCGCCGAGACCGGGTCGACTTCCGACAGCATGTTGTGGAGCGCGCGTGCCCCCAGATTGTTCGCCACTTCCCCCAGTTCGGCGCGTATCCGTTCGTCGCCTGGAGCGTCGGGGAAACAGTATTCGTTTACGACGGCTCGAATGTACAAGGCGGTCCCGCCGACCATCATCGGGAGCCGCCCCCTCCCCACTATCGCGCGCGCCGCCTCCAGCACCAGCCGCTGGAACTCGGCGACTGAAAACGGCTGGTCGGGGTCGAGGATATCGATGAGGTGGTGTGGGACGCCGCGGCGTTCCTCCAGTGGGGGCTTTGCGGTGCCGATGTCCATGTGGCGATATACCTGCATCGAGTCGGCGGAGATGATCTCGCCCCCGTGCCTGAGCGCAAGTTCGATGCCCAGGACGGTCTTACCCGTGGCGGTCGCGCCGGTCAGCACGAACAGCGGCATCGTGTGGTGCACGTGCTACCTCCTGCCAAATCGTCTCTCCAGTTCGCCGATGCCTAGTTCGATCACGGTCGGCCTGCCGTGGGGGCACCTCAACGGATCCGAAGTCGCCGCGAGGTCGCGCAGGAGCTGCGCGGCCTCGAACTCCGAAAGGCTGCTTCCCGCCCTCACGGCTGAGTGGCATGCGGCCAGCGCGCGAGCGGCCAGTTCCACGGGACTCCGGCCGTGCGGCGCCGCCGACGCCGCCTGTACAACGCTGAGGAGCAGCCCGCGAGTGTGCGTCGAGTCGAAGCCCGACGGGATGCCCCTGAGCAGTAGGGTATTATTGCCGAAAGGCTCGACATTGAACCCCATTTCACGCAGCGTATCAAGTACATCGAGCGCCGCCTCATATTCGCCCGGCGGCAGGTCGACGACCTCGGGGACGACCAGCGTCTGGCTGGCAACGGGCTCTTCCCTGCGCGCGTACCGCTCGAACGCCACCCGTTCGTGCGCCGCATGCTGGTCGATAATGCATAAGCTTCGGGGCCCCTCCGCCAGGATGTAGGAGTCGAATACCTGCCCGACCACGCGGAGCCCGGCAAGGGGGCCCGCTGCGGGCCCAGGGACGGGGCCGGGAGGCAGTGGCTCGCCTCCGGCAGCGCTGTGACTGCGCTCAGGCGGCCCGTATGCCGCGACTGCCTCGCGGCCTGACCACGCGAGGCCCGCGCTTGCGCCCGCCGTTGAGTCGTTCGACTGTACTCCGCCAGGGCCTTCGCGAACCCATCCGGTTCCGGTGGAGGCCCGTGCCGTCGACGGGCCTGCGATTTCGACGCCGTTACACGCGGAGAGCGCCGCCCGCACTGCGGCGTAAACCGCACGCTTCACGTCAATCTCGCGGGATATCCTGACCTCGGTCTTCTGGGGGTGGACGTTCACATCCACCCATGCGGGCGGGAGCAGGATGTTCACGAAGAAAACGGGGTAGCGCCGCCCGTGTATCAGGCCGGAATATGCCTCCTCGATGGCAGCGCGTATGGATGGGGATCGCACGTGCCTCGAGTTGATGAATATGTACTGGATAGACCTGGCGCCGCGGGCGGTCCCGGGGTCGCCCGCGTACCCGCCTATCCGAACGCCGTCGCCGGCCGCCGGGCTGGCGGGCGTCCCGCCCCCGAGCGCGAGCATCCGGTCCGCCAGCTGGGTGCCGTACAGGGAGGCGATAGCGTCTTTCAGAAAGCCGGTCCCCTGCGTCCTCATCACCACGTTACCGTCCACGCCGAGGCTGAAGGCGACGCCGGGGTTTCCCAGCGCCAGCGCGTAAAGGGCGTCGGTAATCCGCGCCGACTCGGCGTCATCGCTCTTGAGGAACTTGAGTCTCGCAGGGACGTTGAAGAACAGGTTACCCGCCTCGACTGTCGTTCCGGGGGGCGCCGCGCACTCCTCCGAGGAAACCAGCCTCCCCCATTCCACCACCACCAGCGTGCCCGACGGGGAATCCGACGGGCGCGTCCTGAGCTCAACTCGCGAAACAGCGGCGATGCTGGCGAGCGCCTCCCCGCGGAAGCCCATGGTACTCACACCCGCGATGTCCTCCACCCGACGTATCTTGGAGGTGGCGTGTCTGGAGAACGCGAGCACGGCGTCGTCCCCGGGCATGCCGCTCCCGTTGTCGGTCACGCGGATGAGACGCCTCCCTCCCGCCTGGACAACGACCGCGATCCTCGTGGCGCCGGCATCGAGCGCGTTCTCCACAAGCTCCTTCACCGCCGACGCGGGGCGCTCGACCACCTCGCCCGCGGCTATTTTGCTGGCTGTTACCTCATCGAGTACGGCTATCCTGCCCAGGTGACACACCCCCTGTCCGACCCCAGCCGCGCGCTTGGCGCGGGGGTCACCCGGATTCCTTCAGGGTCTTCTGCATCTCAGAAAGCCTCGCGAGCGATTCCATGGGGGTCATGTTGTTGACGTCCGCGCCCCTGATCGCGGCGAGGACTTCCGCCTCCGCCGGAGTGAGGCGTTCGGCAGAGTCCGGGCCGGCCGGATCCTCGCCGCCCGCGCCACCGGCAGATCTTTCGCCGCCTCCAGCAGCGGCTGCCGTCTCCAGCAGCGATATCTGGCGAGGCCTCGAGGGGCTCTGCTCCTCCAGCGACCTGAGGATGACTTGCGCCCGTCTTATGACTTCCCGCGGTAATCCCGCCATCCGCGCGACATTGACGCCGTAACTCCTGTCGACGCTGCCCGGGGTCAACCGGTAGAGGAACGTGAGTTCACCGTTCTTCTCCACCGCCGTGACGTGGAAGTTCCTCACCGCGGCGAGACGACGTTCGACCTGCGCAAGCTCGTGGTAGTGGGTGGTGAACAGCGTCAGGCACCCGACCTCGTCGTGAAGGTACTCGAGCGCCGCCTGGGCGAGCGCCATGCCGTCGTAAGTGCTGGTGCCACGCCCGAGCTCGTCCACGAGCACGAGGCTGCGCGCCGTCGCCGAGTTGAGAATGCCGGCTACCTCGCTGAGTTCGACCATGAAGGTACTGCGCCCGCCGGACAGGTCCTCGTAGGAGCCCGTCCGATAGAACACCGCATCGAGCAGGCCGATTGTGGCGGCGGCAGCCGGGACGTATGAACCTATGTGAGCCATGAGTGCGATCAGGCCGGTAGTCGCCAGGATCGTCGACTTGCCGGCCATGTTGGGTCCCGTGATCAGGAGCACCCGCTGACCGGCGGCGTCGAGGCCGATATCGTTGGGGACGAACCTCTCGGGGCCGAGTACCTTCTCGAGGACCGGGTGGCGCCCGTCCTTTATCGAAATGACCGCTTCGTCAAGGACCGCGGGCCTCGAGTATCCGCATTCCGCCGCCACTTCCGCCAGGGACGCCAGGCAGTCCGCCTCTGCGACAGCCCTGGCCCTCTTCTGGATCTCGGCGCACCGCGCGGCCACCCTGTCGCGAACGTCGCAGAAGATCCCGTACTCGAGTTCCGACAGGTTTTGCTGCGCACCCAGCACCTGCGACTCCCTGTCCTTCAGTTCGGGTGTGACGAATCGCTCGGCGTCGGTCAGCGTCTGTCTCCGGATGTAATGCGGCGGCACGAGGTGAAGGTTCGGCCGCGTTACCTCTATGTAGTACCCGAATACCTTGTTGAAACCCACCTTCAGCGACTTGATCCCCGTGGCCTCACGTTCGGACTGTTCGAGCCGCGAGATCCAGCTCTTGCCGTCCCTTGAAGAGGACCTCAGGGAGTCCACAGTCGCGTCATAGCCGTCCCTTATCAACCCGCCATCCCGGAGCGTCATCGGCGGGTCCTCAATGATAGCGCGGGCAATCAACCCCGAGACGTCCTCCAGAGGGGCGATGGCCTCGACGATCTGCCTGATGAGGGCGGGCGGCCCGGCTTCCCCGAGCGACCGGAGCAGGAACGACCGTATTTCCCCCAGTGTTTCGAGCGATTGCGCGAGCGCGACGAGGTCCCTGGCGTTGGCCGACCCCGTGGACACTCGCCCGGCTATCCGCTCCATGTCGTATACCTGACGGAGGCTTTCCCGCAGGCGCATGCGTATCTGAGGGCTGTCGACAAGGAAGCCCACGGCGTTCAGCCGCTCCTCAACAGCGGCGACATTGCGCAGGGGCCTCTCGATCCAGGCCGTGATGGTCCGGGCGCCCATGGCCGTCACGGTCCTGTCGAGCACCCACAGCAACGTCGCGCGTCGCGACCCGTCCTGGTCCCGCCTGACAAGCTCGAGGTTGCGCCTGGTGGATGGGTCGATCGACACATAGTCGCCCGCGCGGTATACCCGCACCGAGGATAGCTGGGCGACCGTAGACTTCTGCGTCTCCCGCACGTAGCGCAGCAGGGCGCCGGCAGCCGAGACCGCCGCGGGCATACCGTCGAGGCCGAAACCGGAGACAGACGCCACCCCGAACTGCCGCATCATCGTCGAAGCCGCCTCATCGGGGGCAAATGCCCTCTCCTCGTACACTGTCACGATCGACGCGGGGCACTGCTGCCTAAACGTCCTGATTGCGGGGTCGTTCTGCAGCGCCATGGGGACCAGGACCTCCGAGGGCGTAACCCTGAGGAGCTCGGGCAGAGCCGCGGACGCCACGGCAGCGCCCGCCGCCCCGGCGTCCGGTTCCACCTGGGTCGTGAAGAATTCCCCGGTCGAGACGTCGGCGAATGCAACGCCGGCAACGGTTCGCCTGCCTCCCCCCCGGATGAGAGATACCGAGGCGATGTAGTTGTTTCGCCTCTCGTCGAGCATCTCCCCGTCCGTAACGGTTCCGGGGGTGATGACCCTGACTACCTCGCGGTTAACCAGGCCTTTTGCGGTCCGCGGATCCTCAACCTGTTCGCACACCGCGATCCTGTAACCCTTCGAGATGAGCCGCGATATGTATTGAGTCGAGGCGTGGTGCGGGATACCGCACATCGGAGCCCTCTCGCCTCTCCCCGCGTCCCTTCCTGTAAGAACCAGCTCCAGCTCGCGCGACGCCACCTCGGCGTCCTCGTAGAAAAGCTCGTAGAAGTCCCCGAGCCTGAAGAAGAGGAGCATGCCGGGGTACTGCCGCTTTATGTCCTTGTACTGTCTCAGCATGGGTGTCGTGGCGTCCACTTTACCCCTCCCGCCAGGCCGTGAATTCTGCCCGTGTCCACGAAAAACCTCTTGGGGCGGCAGCGCAAGGAGGAATTCGGGATGAGTTGGCAGAATGTTGCCTGATCGAGAACAGAAAAGGGGCCATAGCCCCGAGAAAGTACAGGAGGTGCAGAACGTGGGTTTTCGGGGGTCATCTAGTCTCAAAGCGGCCGCCTTCGCTCTCGTCACCGTGATGCTTGCCGGCGTGCTCAGCGGCTGCGGCGGGGGATCATCCGAGATCAAGATCGGGTGCTTCTATCCGCTGACGGGCGCCAACGCGGCAAAGGGGCAGTTCAACAAGAACGGAACCCAGCTCGCGATCGACGACATCAACGCCGCCGGAGGACTCCTCGGCAAGAAGGTCGTTCCCGTGTACGAGGACACCCAGTCCAAGAAGGAGAACGTCCCGAACGTCGTCCGCAAGCTAATCGAGCAGGACAAGGCCGTCGCGCTCATGGGCGAGGTCGCCAGCTCCAACTCGATCGCTGCCGGCCCCGTCGTGAAGCAGCTCAAGGTCCCAGCCATTGCGCCGACGTCCACCAACCCGAAGGTCGTTATGGACCCCGAAGATGTGACCAAACTGAACCCATTCTACTTCCGCGCCTGCTTCATCGACCCGCTGCAGGGCGCCGTCCTCGCGAACTTCGTCTCGAAGAACCTTAACAAGACGAAGGCGGCCCTCCTCTACAACATAGCGCAGGATTACAACAAGGGACTTGCCCAGTTCTTCAAGGAGAGGTTCCAGAAGAACGGCGGCACGATCATCGCCGAAGAGACCTATCCCGACCAAACCCAGGACTTCAAGCCGCAGCTCACCAAGATCAAGGAAGCCAATCCTGAAGCAATCATCATTCCCAACACCTACGCCGAGAACGGCCTCATACTGAGGCAGGCGAAGGAACTCGGGATTAATGCCATCTTCCTCGCCGGCGACGCGTCGCACGCGCCGAAACTGATCGAGATCGGCGGCGACGGAGCGGAAGGCGTGTACCTCACCACTCTGTACGCGCCGGACGACCCCGACCCCAAGGCGCAGGCTTTCGCCAAGAAGTACCGCGATAAGTTCAAGGAGGAGCCGAACAGCAACGCGTGCTTCTCCTATGAGGCAATGATGGTCATCGGCGAGGCGGTCAAGAAGGCCGGCAAGGCCGAGCCCCAGGCGATCCGCGATGCCATGGAGAACGTCAAGGACATCGAGGTTCCCTCGGGTAAGTTCACCATGGACCCAAAGACCCACAACCCGCTCAACAAACCGGTCGTCGTCATCCAGGTCAAGGGCAACGGGTTCGTGTTCGTGACTAAGGTGACGCCGGAGTAACACAAGTGATTGGTGACCGGGCCCCGACTCGCGGGGCCCGGTATTCCATTATGGCAATACCTCAAAGGAGCCCACACTAATGAAGGAGTTCACGCAGCAACTCTTGAACGGCCTCGCGATAGGCAGCGTTTATGCCCTGGTGGCCGTCGGGTATACCCTTGTGTTCGGCGTGCTCCGGTTCATCAACTTCGCCCACGGCAGCGTCCTGACGTTCGCCGCGTACGTCTCGCTGTTCGGGATGCTTGCCTTGAAGCTCCCGTTCGCGGTCGCTTTCGGGGGCAGCCTTGTGGTAAGCGGGCTCTTCTCCATCATGGTGGAAAGGCAGGCGTACAGGCCCCTTCGCCTGCAGGGCGCGCCCAATCTCAACTTACTGATCACCTCTATCGGCGTGTCGCTTCTCGTGGAAAACGCAATAATCGTGTTTTACAGCGCGGATTTCTTCGTGTTCCCGAAAGTCCTGAGTTCTTCAACGATTTCCCTCGGAGGGGTGGCCACGATCCCCCCCGTTGACCTGCTCCTCACGGGCGTGGCGATTACACTGATGGTCCTGCTGTACGTTTTTGTCAACTACACCAAGATGGGTGTGGCTATACAGGCGCTCGCGTACGACCGCGACGCGGCCGCGCTGATGGGGATCAACATCAACCTGGCCATCGCTTACACCTTCTTCATAGCCGGGACGATGGCGTCCGCCGCCGGCGTGCTCATCGGTATGAAGTTCAACGTGAACCCGTACCTCGGCGGGTTGTTCGGGGTGAAGTCGTTCGCCGCGGCCGTCGTTGGTGGCATCGGCAGTATCCCGGGCTCATACCTGGGCGGCTACCTCATCGGGATCCTCGAGACAATGGGCGCCGGCTACGTATCGTCCAACTACAAGGACGCCATAGCATTCGTGCTGCTCGTTTTGATACTGCTTTTCAAGCCCAGCGGTCTGCTCGGCCGGGGGTTACAGGAAAAGGTGTGACGACATGAGCGTAAACGGATCGAAGGCCTTCGCAAGGGGGCTGACGACGCTGGCTGTACTCGTCGTCGGCGCCTGGGTGCTCGGGTCGCTGCTCCAGGCGACCCTCCCGAACTACTTCACCGGAATACTCACGTTCGTGGCAATAAACTCCGTGCTCGCCCTGAGCTGGAATCTGGTGTCCGGCTTCACCGGGCAGTTCAGCCTCGGCCACGCCGGCTTCATGGCGGTCGGCGGTTACACGTCCGCCATTCTAATGGTCCGGCTGAAGCTGCCATTCGTGGTTTCGTTCGTCTCAGGCGGGATCTTCGCCGGGGTACTCGGCTTCCTCGTAGGGTTTCCCTCGCTCCGGCTTGCCGGCGATTACCTGGCCATCGTCACTCTCGGCTTCCAGTACATCATGTTGGCCGTGCTCAACAACACGACTGATTTGACCGGTGGCGGGCTCGGGATGGCCGGCGTTCCGTTCAGGACGTATCTGCCCGTTGCCTCCCTGACCCTTGTTTGCACACTGTGGTTGCTCTCCAACGTCGTACATTCCAAACAGGGGCGCTGCTTCGTGGCGGTCAAGGAAGACGACATCGCAGCGCAGTCGGTCGGCATTAACACCACCTACTACAAGGTGCTCGCGTTCATCATATCGTCGTTCTTCGCCGGTTTGGGCGGCGCGCTGCTCGGGCACTTCACCATGTACCTGCACCCCGACATATTCAACTACCTCAAGTCGATTGAATCGGTCTCCATGGTCATTCTCGGGGGCCTCGGCAGCCTGACCGGTTCCATAGTCGGCGCAATCTGCATCACGCTGGTACCTGAGGTGTTCAGGAACCTCGCCACGCTCGCGTCGAGGATCGGCCTCACCGAGGCCGGCGATTTCCTGAGGCGCGGCTGGATGGTGTTCTACGCCCTCCTCTTCCTCATCATGATGCTGGCGAGGCCCAAGGGCCTCATGGGTGGCCGCGAACTCACCTGGGCCGGCCTGCGCTCGCTGGCCGGCGGCTTCGCCGGTGGAAAGGGGGGTAGGCAGTGGCCGTCCTCGAAGTAAGGGGTCTCACGATAAGGTTCGGCGGGCTGGTCGCTGTCAACGACGTCTCGCTCGACGTTGACGAAGGGAAGATCATCGGGCTGATAGGGCCGAACGGCGCCGGCAAGACCACGATCTTCAATCTCATAACCGGTGTCTACACCCCCACGAAGGGCGAAGTCAGGTACCGCGGCAGGAGCCTGGTCGGGTTAAAGCCGTACCAGGTAGCCCACCTTGGCGCGGTGCGCACGTTCCAGAACATCAGATTATTCAAGAACCTCACAGTATACGAGAACGTGAGGACCGCCGCGCACGCGGCAGCGAACTACTCGCTCCTGGACGGCTTCCTGCACACGCCGAAGTACCACAAGTACGAGTCGGAGCTCGACGACTGGTCGCGGAAGCTCCTCAAGATGCTCAACCTGGACTCCAGGGCCTCCGACGTCGCGTCGAGCCTTCCGTACGGCCTGCAACGCCGCCTGGAGATCGCCAGGGCGCTGGCACTGAAACCCGAGCTCCTGCTGCTGGATGAACCGGCCGCCGGCATGAACCCATACGAGTGCCGCGACCTGATATCGTTCATCAGGGAGATCCGCGGGCAGTTCGACCTGACCATATTCATAATCGAGCATCACATGGACGTGATCATGAGCATTTCCGACAGGATGTACGTCCTGAACTTCGGACAGCTGTTAGCCGAGGGCACGCCGGCCGAGATCCAGGGCAATCCGCGCGTCATCGAGGCTTACCTCGGGGAGGAGGAACGTGATGCTTAAGGTCGAGAGTCTCAACGTCTACTACGGCGGCATCCACGCCCTCGACGACGTCTCTCTCGAGGTCAGGCCGGGCGAAGTCGTGACCATAATCGGCGCGAACGGCGCCGGGAAGAGTACCCTCCTGAGGACCATATCGGGCCTGGTAAAGGTGAGCTCCGGTGACGTTACCTTCCTGGAGAAGACGATCGTGGGGGTGCCGTCCCACGAGATCGTGGCCCGCGGCATAGCCCACGCTCCGGAGGGCAGGCGCATATTCGGAAACCTGACGGTCAAACACAACCTGAAACTGGGCGCATTCCTCCGGAAGGATCAGGACCAGATCGGCCGGGACATGGAGCGCGTGTTCCGCCTGTTCCCCCGCCTGAAAGAGCGCGAGACCCAGCTGGCGGGCACACTCTCAGGCGGCGAGCAGCAGATGCTGTGCATAGGCAGGGCGCTCATGTCGGCGCCGAAGCTGCTGCTCCTCGACGAGCCCTCGATGGGTCTCGCGCCCGTGCTCGTACAGGAGATATACCGCGAGGTGCACAAGCTCCGCGAGGAGGTGACGATACTCCTCGTCGAGCAGAACGCCTACCAGGCGTTGCGGGCGGCCGACAGGGGCTACGTGCTCGAGACGGGGCGAATCGTCATGGAAGGCCCGTGCGAGCAGATCAGGAAAGACCCGGAGGTGAAGAAGGCTTACCTGGGAGGCTAGATTCGAGGGTCCAGGTGCGCGCCTTCACGATCCCCACTTCGACCAGGGAGTTCCGCGCGACCTCCCCCGGGATCAACACCACCTTGTTGGTCTTGGTCCTCCCCATCGACACCGCGGGGTCCTTCTCGCTGGGCCCTTCAACCAGCACCTCGACGCTCGACCCGACGAGTCCCTGGTTGATGCGCAGGGCGATGGGGTTGATCTCCCTCGTCAACGCGGCCAGCCTGCGTCGCCGCTCCTCGATGGGGACCTGGCCGGGCATCGCGGCTGCGCTCGTCCCGCTCCGCGGCGAGTACATGAACGTGTACGCCATGTCGAAACGCACGGTCCTCACGAGGTCGAGGGTATCCTCGAAGTCTCGCTCGGTTTCGCCCGGGAAACCGACTATGATATCCGTAGTCACCGAGGCCCCCGGGGCTGCCATGCGGACCCTCTCGATCAGGTCCATGTACCGGTCGCGAGTGTACCCGCGGTTCATCGCCTGGAGCACTTTATCGGCGCCGGCCTGGACAGGCAGGTGAAAGTGCTCGCAAACGTGCCGGGAAGACGCGACGGCATCGATTATGTCCTGGGAAAAGTCCTTCGGGTGTGACGTCATGTAGCGGATCCGCTCGATGCCTCGCACCGAATCGAGCGTGCTGAGGAGCGACGAGAAGCCGCGGTCGTCACCGGCGTCTTTACCGTAGGAATTGACGTTTTGCCCGAGCAGCATGATCTCCTTGAATCCGGCAGAGACCGCGTCCTTTACCTCGGAGACCACGTCATCCGCCTTCCTGCTCCGCTCCCTTCCCCTCACGTACGGGACAATGCAGTAGGAACAGAAGTTGTTGCAGCCGTGCATGATGGTAACGTAGGCGGTCACGCCCCGGCCGCGAACGAACGGTTGCGGTCCCGCCTCGGGCCTCTCGCACGTCCACACATCGAACACGCGGCCTCCCCCCGACCTCACGGCGTCAACGAGATCGGGCAGCTCGCGCATGTTGAATGTCCCAAACACCAGGTCGACGTGCGGGAGCTTTGTCCTGATCCGCTCGGCGATCTCCTGTTGCTGGGTCATGCACCCGCCCACAGCGATCACGAGGTGGGCCTTGCGGTCTTTGAGTCGCTTGAGATCTCCGAGACGCCCCATAATGCGCCTCTCGGCCGTCTCACGGACGCAGCAGGTATTGACGACGATGACGTCCGCATCCTCCAGAGATGCGGCGGGCGTGTAGCCGCGTCCTTCCAGTAAACCAGCCATGATCTCGGAATCGCGGACGTTCATCTGGCAGCCGAACGTGAGGATGGAGTATTTCAACGATGGGTCATCCCGCACTTCAGTCATCGTCCCCCGCCCGCCGCATAGGAGCGCTGCACGGTTTTCATGTAGTAGTAGGTCATAGCGACGAGCACCGCTGCGAGCAACGGGAGAACGCCGGGGGTGTAGGATACGTTTACGTCCATTCCCAGGATACCGCCTCCGACGCGGCCCAGCAGGCCATTCCCTCGCGACTCGAGCGTGCAGTCGAAGCCGAGGACTCTGCCTCCGCACCTGCCGGTTATCCTTTCCCGGTTTTCCGACCACTCCAGTACGAGATCCTTGCCCACGAGCGGGCTTCCGAACCTCCCTTCGGCCTTATTATCCGTAAGCCGGACCCATACATCCTTGCCGAAGAGGGTTCCTCCGATCCGTCCGCGCAGCGTGCCAGATCCCCTGTCGTAGAACAGGTTCAATGAGCCACCCGCCCAGACGCCCCCCAGCCTCCCAGTGACCGACTTGCTCTCGACCTCGCACTTGAGGCTGTAGCCGATCAGAGACCCCCCGATCCTCCCGATGATCTCAACCATTCAGTTCCCCCATTCCATCAGGGACATACTGCCCGTCCTACGACCCAACCGGCCAATCGTTTCTACCAAACCTGCGAAAACCCCTGCTTGCAGGGAAACAATACTGCCGGGGAGAATCGCTGGGTACGAGGGGAAGCGGCTTTGGACAGGGTGGTTCGCGCCATCATCCGCCGTTCGGGGGCGGCCATATCGGACTTCAACATGATCGAGCACGGCGACAGGCTGGCCGTGGGGCTTTCCGGCGGTAAGGACAGCCTATCCCTCCTGTACGCTCTCGCCCACTTTCGCCGCGTGGCGCCTGTTGAATTCGAGCTGGCGGCCGTCACCGTGTCCCTCGGCTGGGGAACCGACCTTTCCCCCGCAGCCTCGTTCTGTGAGTCACTAGGCGTCCCACACCACGTCGAAGATACAAACATCGGAAAGATAGTATTCGATGTGCGGCACGAGGGAAACCCGTGCTCCCTTTGCGCGAACATGAGGCGGGGCGCACTCAACAACGCCGCCCGCAGACTCGGGTGCAACAAGGTCGCTCTCGCCCATCACCTCGATGACGCACTCGAGACCCTGCTCATGAACGTGTTCTTCTCCGGCCGGGCGACCACCTTCTCCCCCAGCACCTACCTCTCGAGAAAAGACCTGACCGTGGTACGCCCGCTGGTGTACTGCACGGAGGCCATGACCCTCGATGTCGCGCGCACACTCGACTTGCCGGTAATCCGAGCTGACTGCCCTGCGGCCGGAAAAACGTCGCGCCAGGCGCTGAAGAGACTTGTGTCAGGCCTGCGCGGGTCGAATCCCAGGATCGACGAGAGCATCCTATCGTCGATGAAGGGGCTGTGGGGCGCAGGGTCCGGCCGTCGCCAGGCCGGAGGCTAGGCCCACGTCTCCCACGGCCCGGCGACCGGCTCGAAATGCCAGCAGCCCCGCCGGACGGCGGGCCTCCAGTCGCCCGCATCAAGGAGCGCGGAGAGGCGCTCCGCGAACCGCTCCGCCTCTTCTCTGCTTGTAAAATACATGAACGCTACCCGGTCGAACCCACCGGTGGCCTCCCTCGGCATCGGGTTAACGCTTACCTTGCCCATCAACCGGCGGTCCCGCATTGCGGCGTCCATAAGTACGTCCAGCAGGGCTTCTCCGCGGGGGGAATCTCCGAGCCAGACCTCCACCTTCCAGCAATCCCTGGTCGCCGCAGGAGCCTCTCCCGTGAGCGAAAACTCGAAGGAGCAGGAACTGCAATCCCGCTCCTGGCCCTCGCCGTATCCGAAGTGGATCCACACCGGCCCCTCGGAGATGAAATGCCGGTTCAACCGCCGAAAAGCCTCCCGAGGAACGACTTCCTCCGCGTCCGCCTGGACGCATGCGTGATCAATTCAGTCCTGAGTTGCCTGACCTCCTGGTGGGTCCTCATCAGGGCCGTCAGGAGCCTGTCTCTGTCTTCCGCCCGCCGCTTCTCGCTCAGTTCGAGATCCCTGGTAAGCCTGTCGAGCTTGGATTCCAGTCTCTCCTCGGGCGAGGCTTCAGGATTATCGGTCATGAGGCGCCGTACTTCCTCATCAGACGCGCCGTCGTTGCGGAGGGCGACAATTCGCCGTATGACAGGCACGAGGCTCGCGGGGAGCCCACCCGTCACAGCGCTGCCGTGGGCTTCCGGAGCATCCCCGGCTTCCGTCGCGGCCTCCTCGGCCCGTTGCGCCCTCTCAGTGCCCTCCTCGAGCAGGTCCAGCCACGGTTCCCTTTCCCCATCGCCCGGTTCCACCCCGGCCTCGCGAGCGCCGGAAGGGATTCCGAGTATATCCGGGAAATCGGCGATGATCTTCCTCAGGACGGAGGGCGTGACCCCGAGATCGTCGCAGACCTTCGAAAGCGGTATGGCGCAGTCTGTTTCCATTGGCGCCTCCTTGGCAGTTGTGGAATAGATTCCCGCAAGATTCTACGCGTCCGGTTGCGTTTCCTTTCCGGCGCGAGCGCCGCAGGCCGTATACGCTTGATCGGCCCTTGGGATCATATTGATTATGGGCCGTTCTGACACCAGACCCAGACATCCCACACCGCGCTGGGCGCCCGCGCTGCTCCTCGCGATCGCAGTGACCGGCGCCGCGATCACTGTATTCCGCGACGGCCTGACCGGCCACGCGCGGGAACTCCGCGGCGCCTGCAGGGTCATCAGCGGACCCGGCGGCGAGGTCCTGCTCCACACCTCACTCCCGGTGTTCACTGGGGACGGGTTCGTGGCATCATCCAACCGGTCGTACAGGGTAGTGGAGGTAGGCGGCGACTACGCAAGGGCGGAACCAGTCACCGAGGGGGAACAGCCGGTCGTGACCGAACCGTGCTACGCCCACGGCGCGGCGGCGAACGGTGGCCCCGGGGGATTGTCGGCGATGCCCCTCGGGCTGACCACGCGCGTCATAGTGATTTATCACACCCATACGGACGAGTCATACGTGCCAGGCGATGGTTCGGCGTCCACCCCCGGACGGGGCGGAATCGTCGCTGTGGGCGGATCCCTGCGGCAGGCGCTCGAATCGGTCGGATACGCCGTCATCCACGACCAGACGGTACACGCGCCCCACGATGCGATGGCCTACGTCCGCTCGCGCAGGACCGCCTACTCCAACCTCAAGTACCAGCCCTATTTGACATTCGACATCCACAGAGACGGGGGCCCCGCGAGCGGTTACCTCACCGACGTGGGCGGCCAGACCACGTGCCAGATCCTGCTCGTTGTGGGTAGGCAGAACCCTCTCATGGCGGCGAACCTGAGCGTCGCCAGGCGAATAAAGGCCGCCGCCGACGCATCGTACCCTGGGCTGATAAAGGGGATCTTCCTCGCGCGGGGACACTATAACCAGGACCTCGATCCAGGGGCGCTTCTGATCGAGGTCGGTTCCGAGCACGTCCCGAGAGCCCTCGCGGTAAGGTCGATGGGGCTGTTCGCAGAGGTCCTGGCGAGGACGTTTGGCGCCCCCGGAATCTGAGAGCACCCTTTGGGGCGGAGGAGGTTTTCTCCATGGGCGACAGTGGCGCCCCCGCAAGCGGGCATAAGGCCCGCACACCTCACGCGATAATGGAGGCCGTAGCCGAAGTCGGAGTCGGAGCCGGAGCCGGAGGGGCTCATCCTCTCTGGTGGAGCGAATCGTGGTCTATCGACGCGCTCAACGACGAGGTCTACGACGACGAGGCCTGGCCCGAGCAGGCCAGGGCGCCCGAACCGCCCGACTGAGGGGAATTGCGCTCGAGCTGCTCCTCAAGCCGGCGAACGCGGTTGTGGCTTTCGAGGATGGCTCTTGCGTACCTCACGTTGGCGTCCTTCAGGCGGCGATTCTCGGAGCGCAGCCGGGCCATTGAAACCTGTCTGTCCGCTACCTGCGCGTAAATTATGTTCATGAGCACGCGCCTGCCCAGCCGGAGCGCCCTCACCCTGTCCTCAAGGTGCTGTATCTCCCGCGCCAGGTCGTCGACCGTGGGCCCGGTGCACCTCACCCTGATCGCCTCCCGGCTTTGTCCTTCCGGTTGCTATTATATCTGGTGCGCTGGGGCCGTATTCCATCTCCGCCCTTATGGCCTTCATCCTGGTAACGGCCACGTGCGGCACGGTGACCCGCCCTATCGTGGAACCGTATTCGTCCTCCCCGTGCGAGTCTGAACCGCCCGTGACGAGCAGACTGTACTCCGACGCAATCTCGAGATACCTTGCCACGGCCGCGTGGTCGTGGTCGGGGTGATACACCTCGATCCCTCGCAGGCCAGCGCCTACGAGTTCGGGAATAACGTCATCCCGGCGCGCCGAACCCGGGTGCGCCAGCACAGTGACCGCTCCAGCCACGACGAGTTCCCTGACCGCATCGTGCGGCGTGATTTTGTACCGCTCGACGTAACAAGGCCTGCCGACGTTCAGGTACAACTCGAACGCCTCAGGGACCGAGCGGACGGATCCCGCCTCAACCATTGCCCTTGCGACGTGTGGCCTACCCACCACGCCGCCAGCGGCGATCTCCCGCACCCGCGAGGCGCTGATCTTCACCCCGGCCCTGCTCAATCGCCTCACCATCTCGTCCACCCGGCCCTCGCGAGCCTCTCTCATCCTTGCCAGGAGCCCCGACAGCCTCTCGGGGAGCGGCCATGCGAGGTACCCGAGCACGTGGATCTCCGTGCTACCGAAGTCGGTGTTGATCTCGAGGCCCGGTATTACCTCGATCCCAGCCTCCAGCCCCGCCCGCAGCGCTTCAGCGACTCCGCCGGCAGTGTCGTGGTCGGTTATTGCCACCGCCGCGAGGCCGGCCCGCTTCGCCGCCAGAACCGCGCGCGAGGGGGTGTACGTTCCGTCCGAGGCCGTAGTATGTACGTGCAGGTCGGCGCGATCTCCGTCGTTCACGGGATGCCCAGGAACCTCCTGGCGTTGGTTTCGAGTACCATTCTGGCGTCCTCCTCAGGTAGTGGCAGGGAATCCATCTGTTTGAAGTACCGGCGCGGCGAAAGCAGCGGGTAGTCGCTCCCGAAGAGTACCTTGTGGATACACCCCGAGACGGAGGCAGCCCGGTACACTGCGGGCTCGTAGAGGAAGGGGGAGGCCGCTGTGTCGTAAAACACGTTCGCGAGGACTGACCTGACCTCGGGCATGAGCTCGTATACGAATAATCCTCCACCCCAGTGCGCGAAGCATATTCGTAGATCGGGATTTGCCTGCGCGAAGCCGAATGCCTCTTCGGGTCCCTGGGACCCCTTGCCGGGGTATGCGTGGCCCACCTGCTCGTTAACGTGCACGAGCAGCGGAAGCCCCGCTTCACGGCATATCCCGGCCACTCTGGACAGTCCCCCGCGCAGCGAGAAGCCCTGACCGTCGGGGAACAGCTCCCCGATTCCCCGGAGGCCGTTCGAGATGCACCGCGAAACTTCCCGCTCCAGGCCGGGGTCGGCAGGCTGGACGCACATGAAACCTACCAGCCTCTCAGGATACTGTTTAACCGTCTCCGCTATGTAGTCGTTGACCTCCGCGCAAAGGCCGGGATCCGCGAACGCGAACCCGAATGTTACTGAAATGGACACTCCGGTGTCCGCCATTTGTTCAATGAGGTCACATGCGGTGGCGTACCTGTTCACGGAGGATCCGGCAAGGCTGTCGAAGTGGCGGTCGCGCTTGCGGAAGTCGCCCTCGGCGGCGATAATTTCCGGTGGCAGGATGTGCGTGTGGACGTCGATCACTTGCTGTGGGGAAGCCATTGCGCTCGTATCACCTCACAATCGGGTAGGAGGCGGAGTTGCCCCCGCCGTCCTCCCACACCACCGGACATGCGGTTCCGCATCCGGCGGTTCATGAAACACATTGGATATAGTGTAGATGATCGAGCAGTGACACGAGTCCCATCT